>JASHUP010000170.1 GCA_030039915.1 Thermoplasmata archaeon
CGCGAAGGAGCTCCCCGTCGACTACGCGCTCGAGCTGAACCGCCTGATCCAGCTCGAAATGGCCGGCGCCGTCGGCTAGACTCGCCTCGCGCCAGCGAGTCCACACGAAGAGGGCGAAGCCCTCGCCGCGCTCGGTTACGGTCGGGCAATCGCCCGCGGCAGGCGAGGCGCATCGGCATGGGCGCGGACCAGGTCGATCACGGCCAGCACCGCGGCGTTGGAGAGGTTCACTTCGCGAACCAGCTCCTCTCGACCGCGCGAGCCCGGGAGATCGAGGATCGCGAGCGTTGACTGAAGCAGGTCGGACGCCACGTCGAGGCTCTTCGGATCGTGCAGGGCGGCGGCCACGTGACGGACGAGAACGTTGGTCGAGACCACGTTGGCCCGAAGTTCCGTGTGCCGCGCGCGAAGGGCGTCCAGGGAGAGCTTGGACGGGTCCGGGGCGTTCGGCATGGGGGTTGGAGGGAGTGCGGAAGGGTACTAAGCCCGGACGCCTAGCGCAGCTTTGAATCGAAGCGCCAGTCCGGAGAGGCCTCGGTGCCCGTGACTTCCAATCGGGGCAGGGCTGGATACTCCCCGTCCCTCCACAGAATCTCCTTCCCGTCCCAGCGGGCTTGGAGCGCCGGATAGAGGAGCTCTCGCAGGCCCGCGACCGGGGCCCGGTCGAACACGTTGGAGAGGAACCCTTCCCCGATCATTCGGACGGCCTCCGATTCGTCCATCCCCCGTGACTCGAGGTAGAAGACCTTCTCCGGGTCGACCGGTGCGACGGACGTGGAGTGGGTTGCCTTGACGTCTCGGCAGAGGATCTCGAGGATGGGGATGGTGTCCGATCGGGCCCCGCGGGAGAGCAACATCGCGTGCTCGGAGATCAGGGCGACGGTCTTCCGAGCCTCGTGCTCGATCCGGACCAGTCCCCGGCTCATGCCGCGGGCTCGGTCGGTGAACACGCCCCGGGTCACCGACGTGCCGTGGGTGTCGGTCCCGGAGTGCGTGAGGTCGAACGAGCTGTCGTACGACTGCTCCCTTGCCCCGTAGAACGTCTGGAGGTCTTCCGCCACGGACGCGCGCCCCGTCAGATGGGTATGATTGCGGATCTTCACCCGGTAGCCGCCGAGCCCGTTCCACATCCACCCGATCCGAGACTCGGCACCGGTCGTGGCGGTCCGGCGGTAGACCGAGACCGCCCGAAGGTCGGGAGCGTGAACCGTGAGGAAAATCGCCTTTGCGTAATCGGCGAGGTCGAGATCGGTGCTGGACGCGTAGAGACGTTGCCCCGCGGTTGGGGCCTCGGTCGAGTAGACCTCTTCGGTCGCCAGGAGTTGGACTCCGGCCCCCAACCGGATCGCGCGCCGCACCGAGAGCGCCTCGTTCGGCACGGAGAGGAGCGATAGCTCCTGGATTCGTACCGGGTCCGGGAATCGGTCCGGGATCTCGAGGCGGTATCCCCGGTTCAGCAGGGCAGTCGCCAGCGCGCTTAGCCGGTCCGTCGGTTCTTCGCTCCCGCGCAGGAATGCCGCGATGTCGGACGGCTGACCTTGCCATATCTCGGAGAGCGAAAGCGCCCGAACGCCGGCCTTCGCGAGGTCGTCGGGGACCTCGACGCGAGTTCCCGAAACGTCGTGCACGATTCGGATGGCGCCTTCGATGCGAGGGGTCAGTGCGACCGCGACCCCGCCCTGCGAAGGGTCGATCCCCGAGAGGTCGACGTTCGAGAAGTAGCCGTAGCCTCGGTAGAGCGGGTTCGGTTCGATTGGCAGGCCGCGAAACCGTTCGAACGCGTCGTCGCGTTGCCGCGCAAACTCCGCGGGATCGTGGAGCTCGTGCGACAGCTGACGAACCTGGCCAGGGGCTAGCCAATCCTCGAAACGAGCGCTCGCCGAAGCCATTGGATTTACACACTCTAGTGTGTTTATAAGATGAGCGGGACCGGAGCCGCGAACCAGCGAGATCCGAGAAGGGGCGAGGCGTACCGGTCCCACAACAAATTCACGGGACGGTGCAGGTTCTAGTCTCTCAGCCCCTTCTCAGCGACGCGCACCCCATCGCTCGGACCGCCCGACTCGTCGCCGAGGAGCTTTGTAGGAGAAGCCCCCTCGGTCGGAGCGGATGTGCGATTGGGACGAGAAGGAGTACGCGGAGTACCTTCTCTGGGTCGAAGCGGCAAGTCCTAAGACCCGCGTCCGGGCCCGCCCCTCGGCGAAGATTGCAAAGATCGGAGAGCTCGGCCTTACCACGGCGTCAGCTTCGGTCGCCGTCGAAACATAGTTGCCGCGATCGCGCGGAAGGCGTTTAGTACGTTCGCGGCGCTAGCTGCGCCGCTGGTCGAATCGATGTACGACATGTACCAAGAGGTCATCCTCCAGCATTACCGATCGCCGAAGAACTTCGGTCCGCTTCCCGACGCCAACCGAGAGGGCGAGGAGTCGAACCCTCTCTGCGGCGACCATATCACGCTCCGGCTGAAGGTCGACCCAGCGACCCAAAAAATCTCGGAGGTCCGCTTCCAGGGAGACGGCTGCGCCATCAGCATGGC
>JASHUP010000171.1 GCA_030039915.1 Thermoplasmata archaeon
GGTCGTTCGACCCCTTCACGACGATGCGGTTCTCCGTGCTCGTGCCGCCCAGCCCCGAGGCATCCACCCAGCGAACCATGCCCATCTGCTCGTACTCTCGGAACTGCGGGAGGACGATCCCGATCGCCTCGGCGACCTCGGTCGGGGATCGGGCGGCGGTGACGATCAGCACGGGCTCTCCGCGCTTCAGACCTTCCGCAACGAACGAGTAGAGCACCACTTCCTTACCGACGAACGCGTCGCCCAGGATGACGACGTGGGAACGGGGCGGCAGTCCCCCGAGCAGGAGGTCATCGAGCCGACCGATACCGCTCGGCAGGCGGTCCGCAAACCGGCGACCCGTCGGGGCGGCGAGCGTGTCGGCCGCGGGGGGGATGCTGTCGGCGACGTCGCGGATCGCGACCGGCCTCCCGGCGGCCGACCGGCGTGAGCTGGCCGAAGCCGGAAGGTCGCGTTGGTCGGCCGCGGCAACCGCGGCGAGACCGGCCATCGGAAGGTCGGAGCCACGCTCCACGGCCTGCCGGCGAAGGCTAACCTCGGCCTCGGCCGCTTCGAGCGCCCGGGACCGCTCGTGGAGGTCTTGCTCGCGCTTTTCTAGCTGCTCGCCGAGCGTGCGCAGCCGGCTCTCCCGGTCCTTCAGCGTCGTCTCCCGGTCGGTGATCTCCTTGGTGCCTCTCGCGAGGTCCTCGTTCTTCTGGGCGAAGGCGACCTGGTCACGACTAAGTGCCGCGAGACGGGACTCGTAGTCCTGCGCCGCCGCGCTGTACTGGGTCCGGCGACCGTCCGCTGCCTTGAGGAGATCGGAGAGCTCGGCTTCACGCTGCTTCAATGCGGCGTCGCGCGAGGCGAGTTCGGCCTCTTTCTTCGCGGCCCGGGCGAGGGACTCTTCGGCCGCTTTCGCCCGTTCGCTCGCCTCACGGGACCTGCGACCCAACGAAACGTTTGCGTCATCCAGGGTCGCCTTGAACTGTTGGAGCCGCACTTCGCGCGCGACCAGATCGGCCCCGGCCTTCGCGAGCGGGACGCCACCGGTCCCCCCGGTCGACTCGCGGGCGGTCACCTCGCCCTCCCGTCGGAGGAGGTCCGCCGTCTTCTGGTCGATCTCCTGCTTCCGCGCGTTCAACCGCGCCTCCGACTCTTTCAGGTCGTCGGTACGGCGGTCGACCTCCTGTTGCCGCTGGGTGAGCTCGACGTCCCGTTTGGTGAGGGTTCCCTCTTGGTCGACCAGCCGCGCTTCGCGCGTCGAGATCTGGGGGACCAGCCGACTGATCTCCTGCTCGCGCAGCTCGAGCGACTTCGTCTTATCCTCGACCTGTCGTTCGCGTGCATCCATCTCGGCGATCCGACCGGCCCACGCTCGCTCCTTCTCGACCAGCGAATCCGAGCGTTTCCGGTAGTCCTCTTCGAGCCCGTCGAGCTGCCCCCGAGCCTCCTTGAGCGAGTCGTACTGTCGACGAACCGAGAGGTCACTGTTCTCGACCGTGGCCTCGCGCTTGACCAGGGCGGCCTCCCGGAAATGGAGGGCCTCCTCCTTCTTGGAGAGATCGTCGGCGAGTCGGAACATTCGACTCTGACCCGACGTGATCAGCTCTCGCTCGTGGACGCGAGTCCCCGAGGAGATCAGATGGAGGAACGAACCGGAGGTCTGGTAGAGGAAGGCGGAGAGGAAGAGGCTCACGGCGAGCGCATCCGCGACGCCGCCGGACGTCGAAGGCGGAAAATAGACCAGCAGCGCGGTCGCGACGGGAAGGCCCGCACTGATCCCGCTCGCCCATTGGCGCCCGCTCCATGCGTGCCAGGTCAGCACAAAGCCGACCAGCGCGAGACTGATCGCCGCGAGGTCCGCCGCATAGAACCAGGGGAAGAGCGCGATGGTGGCGAAGCTCCCGACGCCGGCGACCCGAAGGCCGTAGACCACCGCAAGGAGGACGTTCACCGCGAGAGCCCCGACCGTAGTGGAGAAGTGCTTCTCCCAGGGCCAGAGCTGGTAGACCTCCCACTTGACCGCGAGCGCAACGGCCGATAGGGCGAGGCCAGCGATCAGGGGGATCAGGAGGTAGAACGTCTTCCCGACGGCGGCCGCGCCGTGATCGCCACCGCCGAGCAGCGGGAGATTGCTGAAGAAGAACAACACCACGATTCCGTCGAGTGCCAGCGCGGCCGAGACCAGGACCGTGTAGAGGTGAGCGGAGCGTCCGATCTTCAGCTGGAGCAGGGCGTCGTCCTTCGCGAGCTCGAGGTCCTCGGGCGCCGGAACCGTCACGGCGCGCGTCGCGGGCGGAGGCGTCTTTCCCGCCGCCGAGTCCTTCGGCATAGAAACGATGCTACGGGATGGGAGGAGTGGGTTACTTAATCTTCCGCTCACGCGGGCGGTCGACGCGCGCAGAGCAGTACGGCGGCTGCATGGGCCCACCGTTCCTCCCGCTGTCCGAGTTTCTCCTCGACCTCGAGAAGATGACTCCAGGCCTTTGCGTCCCTCCGGATTCCCTCGAGTCGAGGTCCATCCGGACCCAGGGCCGGAGCGACCGCCACCGTCTCGAGCACTTCCCAGCCAGCCGTTCGCCAGCGTTCGTGCAACTCGGCCACCCTAAACCGTCGAAAACGGTCGGCGGCTGGGCGTCGCACCGGTTCGGTCTCGAAACGCTCGCGATCGACTCGAGCGACGACCGCCGCCGTTGGAGCCCGAAGAAGCCGCGGGACGCTCGACAGGGGGAGCCGGGCCAGATAGCGCGAACGTTCCCCAGAACTCGGCGCGATTTCGACCTCGAGAAGGCCCCCCGGGACGACCAGGTCTTCGGCGCTCCCAAGCACCCCCTCGGCGTCGCGCCCCGCGAATCCGAGCGTGTTACCAAGCACCACCACCTGTGAGCACCGCCGGGGAGCCAACGGCGGGCGCAGCGCGTCACCCCGAATCCGGTCGGGCCACGACACCCCGCCACGCACCGACGCCCACGTCTCCGGGACGAGCTTCAACATCTCCAGAGAAAGGTCGAGCGCCACCGGCCGGGCGCCCTTCCCCGCGAGCAGCGGAAGGAACCGGCCCGGGCCGGAACCGAGGTCGACCGCCCAGCCGGAGTCCGTCTGGTGCCTCTCGAGAAAGCGCTCCCGGAGTTCCCGAAACAGGTCCCGCTGAGCGGTTCCCTCGTAACGCTTGACCTCTCTCCTCGCGCGGTAGGTGTCGAGGTCCCGAAATCGCTCGGAGGCACGGTGCTCCGTCGTCCTGCGACGCACCGGGCCGTCTCTTCGCGCCGACGTCACGAACGTCCCGGGGGACCGGAGCCGATAGCGTTTCCGGCGTTGCGAGTGGGGGTTGACCCCTTTATAGGGGTTCCTCTAATCGATGCGAGAATCCCGATGCCGTACTACGAATGCCCGACCTGCCGCGGCGGGTACGTCATCGACGTCCCGCCGAGCGCACGGCCCACGTGCGATCGCGACGGAGCCCGCCTGAAGCGATCCAGCGACGCATCGTACGAGCGGCCCGCCCGCGGGGTGTAGAAGGGCATGGCCACTAACGAAGCTCCGCCCGCCGACCACCGCGAATCGGAGCGCTACGGCCCCCTTGTTCATCGTTCCGTCCACCACGGCGCCATCCTCCTGATCCTCGGGCCGATCGAGTTCATCGTCGGGATGGCGATCACCCAGCTCGGCTGGACGGTCCCGTACAGCCTCAGCACGAACGTCATCAGCGATCTCGGCGCGGTCAACTGCGGTGATTTTCCATCCAACACCGCTCACTACGTCTGTTCCCCGTGGCACGTGGTGTTCAACATCTCGATCATCCTTCTGGGCGTCCTGCTCATCCTTGCGGTCATCCTGATTCGCACCGCCTTCCCGGCCCGGCGATCCCGCACGATCGGTCTTGGAATTCTTGCGCTCTCCGGCGCCGGCGCGATCGGGGTGGGTCTCTCCCCGGAGGATGTGAATCTCACCCTTCACGTCGCGTCGGCCGGTACCGCCTTCGCCGGGGCCGGCATCGGCCTCATCGTCCTGGGATTTGCCATGTTTCGGGATACTCGCTGGGACGGTTTTCGAGCGTATACCATCCTTTCCGGCTTGGTCGACCTGGTCGCCCTGAGCTTGTTCGAGGCCAAGACCTACCTCGTTCTCGGAATGGGCGGGATGGAGCGGCTTATCGTCGCTCCGATCCTCCTCTGGGCG
>JASHUP010000172.1 GCA_030039915.1 Thermoplasmata archaeon
TCGAGCGGTTCGCGAAGGCGTTCCCGGTCGCGATGGCCGCGCTGGCCCCGCACGCGCCCGCGGCCCGGGCGGCCTAGCCCGGTCGGGCGTTCACGTCGACCACGACGTGATTGCGGCCCGGGCCGTACGGCTTCACCGGACGGGCGTGCGCCGGAGCGAGCGGGCGAGCCCCCGCGGACTCGAGCGACCGCTCCACCCCCCGGGCCACCTCCGCAAGGGGGCTTCGCACGTCGGCCACGGCGTGCACGTGGAGCCATCCCCCCGTCGGCCGGAGGAGCGGGAGCGCCCCCGCTAGCCACGGGAGCGCGCTCGGCAGGTACCCGAGAAAGACGCGGTCGAACGAGCGTACGGGCAACGCGACCGCACGGTTGTCGCCGGGAACAATCGTCACCCGTTCGGCCACTCCGTTGAGCGTCGCGTTCTCGATCAGATAACGGACCGAGACCGGATTCTTCTCGACGGCCCAGACTCGCGTGGCCCGTCCCGGAAGGGCGGCCGGGATCGAGAAATAGCCGATCCCCGCGAACAGGTCCGCGACGACCTCGCCCCGCTGGACGAGGCGGCCGGCGCGCAGGCGCTCCGAGCGGTTCCCCGCCGCGAACATCACCCGCGCGGCGTCGAAGCGCCAGCGCACCCCGTGCTCCACGACCTCCGTTTCGGTGCGAGCACCCGCAATGCATCGCACCCTGGGGGTTCGGAGCTCGCCGTCGATCGGTCCCGCCTTCACGAGCACGGTCTCCACCCCGAGCTCTTCCTGCCAGGCGCGGCCGAGGAGGGCGTCGTACGGGGCGAGGGATTCCGGTCGCTGGAGGAGCAGGACGCGGCCCATCCGGTGGTAGCCGCTCGGCATCGTACGCGCAACGCGCTCGCCCGCAACCTCCGCGAGACGCCGACGCACGCGTTCGGCCGGCGGCACGCGACTAGGTCGACGAAAGGGGACGCCGGGCGTCACGGAGCGACTTCGTCGGGTCCTTTCTCGAGGATCATCTCGAGGAACTGCTTCAGGTGGGCGATCAGGATCGGGTTGTCGGTGAAACCGCACGCCTCGAGGCCGGGGGCCGCGAGGAGGGCATGTGCTCCGTCCGAGAGGACTTCGGTCGCCCGCAGGTTCTCCCGCTGCACGAACTCCACGCCCTCGGGGATCCGCTGGAGCGGGGTCGTGATGAACGTGACCTTGACCCCCCGTTTCACGGCGTGTTGGACCTTCTTGCCGAGCTCGTCGCGCAGGTCGGCGAGCTGCGGGGTCGTCAGGATGAACGCTTCCGTCGTCTGGTCGAGCAGTTCCCCGATCTTCTGCAGGACCTTCTCCCGTCCCGAGAGGAGATAGACGAGCTGCGGTTCGCCGTGTTCGGCGACGACCCGGTGGAGGAGCGCGAGCTTCTCGAACACTTCCTGGATCGCGGTCTTGAGCGTCTCGGCCACGTCGAGCGGCGCGGTCGGTCGGAAGAGGATCGGCTTGCCTCCCGTCGGCTTGGCGTATCCCTTCTCGGCGAGGGATTCGAGGACCTTGTAGGCGCTCGTGCGGGGGATCCCCGCGGCCGTGGCGAGGGTCGCCGCATCTCCGAGCCCGCGGGCGACGAGCGCGATGTACGCTCGCGCCTCGTACTGGGTCAGTCCGACCTTCCCGAGCACCTCGGCGGCCTTGCGGAACTCGTCCGACGTCTGGTTGCCGAGGGCGACCGCCGTCTCTTCGACCGTGGCCATTGGGCGGGCGCGAGGACGTACCGGGGGGACTTAACTCGGTGGGTGGGCCATGGTTGGGCTATCGAACCGGTTCGGTGAGCCGGAGCAGCGCCGCCTCTCCGAGCAGCGCCTCGACCTCCTCCTTCGTGAGGAGACCGTGCTCGACGAGCAGCTCCCTCACCGAGCGTCCGGTTCGCTCGGCTTCGTGCAAGACCTCGGCAACCTTGAGGTAGCCGAGGCGGGGCGTGAGGACGGTCGCGAGCGCGGCCGATTCGACCAGGTAGCGATCGAGGCGAGCCCGGTTCGCAGAGATCCCGTCCACGCACGTGCGGGCGAAGACCGGGAGGTAGTTGGTGAGGATCTCCGACGCGAAGAGCACCTCGTAGGCCGCGAGCGGCATCATCACGTTGATCTCGAGCTGGCCGGCCTGGACGGCGAGCGCGGTCGCCGCGTCGGCGCCGATCACGTGGAAGGCCACCATGTTGAGGCACTCGGCCGCCGACGGGTTCACTTTCGCCGGCATGATCGACGAGCCCGGCTGGATCTCGGGGAGGCGGATCTCGTCGAGGGCCGTCGCCGGCCCGCTCGAGAGGAGGCGAAGGTCGTTCGCGACACGAACCAGCTCGAGCGCGAGGGTACGCATCCACGCCGACGCCGCGCCGAGCGGCCAGCGACTCTGCATCGTCTCGAACGGGTCGCGGGCGACCCGGAGGGAACAGCCGGTGAGCGCGGCGTACTCCTGGACCGCTCGAGCCCGGAATCCGACGACCGAGTTGACCCCGCTTCCCACGGCGCTTCCCCCGAGCGGGATCTCACCGAGCGCCGACTCGACGCTCGGAAGCGTTTCCAGCACGCGATCGAGCGCGGTCGCGTAGGCGCGGAACTCCTGGCCGAGCGTCACCGGCATCGCGTCCTTGAGGTGCGTGCGGCCGGCCTTCGCGAGGCGCGCGAACTCCTCCGCCTTGCGTCGCAGACTCTCCGAGAGCGTGGTCACCGAAGCGCGGAGCTCGTGCAGGGCAAGGAGGGCCGCGACCTGGGCCGCGCTCGGATAGGTGTCGTTCGTTGACTGTCCGCGGTTCACGTGATCGTTCGGGCTGATGTACGTGTACTCCCCGCGGGGCTTTCCCGCGAGCTCGAGGGCCCGGTTCGCGAGTACCTCGTTCACGTTCATGTGGAACGAAGTGCCGGCCCCGGCCTGGAAGACGTCGACCACGAACTCGCCATCGAACCGGCCCGACGCCATCTCCTCGGCCGCCTGGGCGATCACTCGGCCCCGTTCGGCGTCCAGTCCTCCCTGCTCGACGTTCGCCCGGACGCACGCGAGCTTCAGCAGCGCGTACGCTCGGATCAAGAGGCGCGAGGAGCGCAGGCCGCTCACGGGGAAGTTCTCGCGAGCGCGCAGGGACTGAATGCCCCAGTACGCGCTGTCGGGAACCTCGCGAGGGCCGAGCGAATCCTTCTCCACCCGCGGCGGGACCATGGGGGGACGATGCGGGACCCCCGACAAAACGTTTAGGCCCCGCCTGCTCCTCGGCCGGTTCTTCCCGAAGGAAGCGGACTACCATCGTGGTCGATTCCGTCCAGCTCGCGAACGACATCCTCGGCAACACGATCTCGCTGGCCCTCCCCGGGCTCCTGTGGGCCCTGCTCTTCCTGCTCGCCTGGGAACACGAACCGTTCGCCGACAGCATCGGGTTCGGTCGCCGATCCTTCTGGCTGCTGTTGCCGGGCGCGCTCCTCGCGACCCTCGCCTACTTCCCCATCGCCCCCGTCTCGACCGACTGGACCGCGGTGAGCTTCGGTGGAGCGATCTTTCCGCTGCTGGTCGGGTTGCTCGCGTTCGGTCGGGCCGCGCCGCCCCGCTCGAGGTCGCTCGGCCTCTACCTGCTCCTGCTCGCGGTCGAGGGCGGAGGGCTGTTCCTGCTCGTGTTGCCCTCGACCGCCGGCCTCTCCCGCGCGCTCGCCTCGAGTCTCGGCGTTTCGGCGTACGTCGGTAACGATCTCGTGGTGACCCTCGCCGCGGTGGCCTTCTCGATGGTCGTCGTCGCGGTCGCACTCGTGTCGGGAGGTCTTCTGGTGCGTCGCGTGGCCTTCCTGAGCGTCCTCACCACCCTCGTCCTTCTCCTCACGTTCGTCGTCGCGAGCGCCATCCCGGGCGTCGGGATCACGGAATCGTTTCCGTTCTACCTGCTCCCCCCGATGCTCGTCGGCTTCGTTGCCGTCTTCGTTGCGGACTGGGTGTTCCCGAACGAGCGAGCCTTCGCGATCCCGACCGCCTTCCTCGCGGGCACGTTCGGTGTCCTCCTCGGGGCCGACCTCCTCCGTCAGCCACCGCTCTACGGCACCGGGCCCTCGGGCGTGTACACGATCGGTGGGGCCGGCGTCCTGGACCTCGTCTACCTTTCGGGGCTCATCGCCTTCGGCGCCGCGTACCTCGGCTACCGTTCCTTCGACGGCGACCTCACCCCGGTCGGTGGCGCGACCGCGGTCCGCGAACCCACGCCGATCTCCCGCCTCGGCCGGGCGTTCCGCGATGGACTCGATGGTCGGCTGGACGACGCGCTTCGTGGGTCCGCCGCGGCGAGCCGATCCGGGGCCGCCCAGGCGCATCGTCTGCTCGGACTTTCCCCCGCGCCCGAGGACCGACCCTGGCAGGACCTCGGGGTGCCGGGGTGGGTCGTCGCGGACCAGGCGAACCTCGATGCCGCGGCGCACAGTGGGACAACCGACGGGCGGGAAGGGTTCCGCGCCTGGCTCACCGCCCGATGGCTGGTGCTCATCGCCCGCGACCTCGGCCAACGCCGGTTCGCGACCCTCTGGGCTCGGGTTGCGGCGTTCTTCATCGACCTCGCGATCGTGACCGTGCCTGCGGTCGCCATCTGGACCCTCATCCTGGTCACGACGCCGGGCGGGCTCGCGGCCGCGCTCCTCAACGTGACGTTCAACGCCGCGATCTTTGGCTTCATCGCGTGGGGGTTCCTCTACTTCGTGCTGAGCGAGACGTTCGCGGGGGCCACGGTCGGAAAGCGCCTCCTCGGTCTCGAGGTTCGGGAACGGACGCTCGAGTCCCCCTCCGGCCTCGCGTCGCTCGTCCGCAACACGACGGTCCTTCCCATCCTCTCGGTGGTCGGGATCGGGGTCGCCCTCGCCCTCGCGCTGGGCCTCAAGTCCGGAACCTCGTCGTCGCTGACGATCGTCGGCGTCACCCTGCCCTCGGGGTTCCTCGTGCTCGTGGCCGCGCTGGCGATCGTGCTCGGCGGAGTCCTCCTCCTCGGAACGGGGGCGCTCCTGTTCATCGCGGCGACGTCGGAACGCCAGCGGCTCGGCGACCTCTGGGCCGGCACGTGGGTGGTCCGGCGCGGACCGCCGTCACCGCGGCCCGGGACCCCTACGGCAGCGCCGGCCCCGACGCAGCCGCCGCCGCCGACGGAGCGGGGCCCGTCCGGCTGAGCGGGATGGCGATCGACGAGACATTCGCGTCCCGCCCGTCGCGATTCACGAGACGCTCGGTGTCGATCGAAATCGTGCCGATGAGAACCTGCCCCTCGAGGAACCGGCGCCGCACGACCTCCACGACGTCGACCGCCTTCCCGATCGCGTTTCCTCGGGCCTTCACGACCACCGGCCCCGCTCCGGAGTTGAGCTGGCTCACGACCTGGAAGACGTAGGTCATCGTCGGCTTCTGGCCGATGAACACGGTCGCGCCGGCCGCTCCGTGGTCGGGCATGGGTAGGGCGGGAGTCGTCCACGCTACAAGGCTTTTCTCGGCTCGAACGTCGCGCGTGGGGGCGGGGGCCGTGCTCGTAAAGGTTATCGCGGAAACCGAGTACGCGCCGAGCACCCGTGCAGGGGTGGCCCAGCTTGGTCAAAGGCGCTAGGTTGAGGTCCTAGTCTCGTAGGAGTTCGTGAGTTCAAATCTCACCCCCTGCACTTTCCCTTCCGCTTCGCCTCGATCCTCCGGAGTCGGCCCTCGACAGTCACTTCTAGGGACCCGGATGTAGCCGAGCCATGCCCTTCCCCCAGAATCCGAACAAACACCGTTGGGAGCCGGTGTTCACCGCGTCGGATTTTCGGAGATACCAGGCGTCCCGGGTCGGCCGTCTCCGGAAACCACCTCCCAAGGTGGTGATGGTGTTCGGTCAGCGATGGTCTCGATACCTGAAACAGCGGTACCGCGGGGCGTACGACCCGCACACTGCGGTGTACCGGGTCGATCCGTCCGTGGGCGTCGTCCACGTGGAGGGTCCCGGTGCCCCGTTCGCGACGATCGTCATCGAGGAGCTCGCCGCGCTGGGAGTCACCGCGTTCGTGATCGTCGGCATTGCCGGTTCGCTGAACCGGACGGTTCCCGCTGGGTCGATGGTCGTCTGCCGCAAGGCGGTTCGGGACGAGGGGACGTCCCACCACTATCGAAGAGCGGCCCCGTTCGCCTTTCCGGATCGGGACCTCACGCGTTCGCTCGAGGCCGCCCTGGAACGCGCGGGCCTCCCCTACCTGGAAGGACCGACATGGACCACCGATGCGGCGTACCGGGAGACCGGCCCCGAAATCCGCCGGTACCGGAAGCTGGGGATCCTCACCGTGGAGATGGAGGCCGCGGCCGTGTTCACCGTAACGCGAGCGCTCGGCCGGAAATCAGCGGCCCTCTTCGTCGTCAGTGATCTGTTGGATGAGGCGGGATGGGAGCCGCGCTTTCACGATGCGCGGACCCCTCTTCGGCAGGCCCTTCGGGTGGCCCTGCTGGCGTGTAAGGATTGAGAGGCCCCGCCGCCGGCGCGGACGGCGGCGCCGGACAACGAGTTATTCGAACGGTTCCTTGCCACGACCCGGTTCGAGGGGACGTGGACACCAGCGTAGAACTTCTCCTGCTCAAGGTCGCCATCGCTCCCACCTTCGTCGGCATCGTGAGCCTGGTCGCGCTCCGCTACGGACCTCGGGCGGCCGGATGGCTCGTGGCGCTTCCGATCAACACCGGGACGATCGTCTTCATCCTGGCACTCACGGAGGGCCTCGCGTTCGCGGCTTCGACCGCACTCGGCGCCCTGCTCGGGATCGTCTCCATCTCGGCGTTCTGCGTCGGGTACGCTCGCTCGGCGCTGCACTTTCGCTGGCCGGTCTGCCTTGGGGTCGCGGTCGCCGGGTTCGCCGGTTCGACCGTGCTCTTGACCCGGGTTCCCGAACTCGTGCTCCTCGACCTGGGCGCGGCGCTCCTGTCGAGCGTGGTCGTGCTGGTCGTGCTGCCGAAGATCGGAAGCGCAGCCCCCGCGATCCCCAGCCCCCGCTGGGAGATCCCCGCCCGGATGCTCACGGCCGTGCTGCTCGTGGTGGGGATCACGACCGTGGCGGGGAACCTCGGTCCACAGCTGAGCGGGCTCCTGAGCCCGATCCCGGTGTTCACGATCACCCTCGTGATCTTCACGCACTCCCGGCAAGGGCCGATGCCGGTGCTCGTGTTTCTCGAGGGACTCCAGTACGGCTTGTTCAGTTTCGCGGCGTTCTGCGCGGTGGTGGCGGTGCTGCTCGAACCCGACGGACTGGCGGTGGCGATGGGCGCCGGATTGGGGGCGTTCCTCGCCGTGTACTGGGTGGTGCGAACCGTCTTGCGTTGGTCGAAGTCGCGGACGAAGGACGGTGCGGTCTCGACGTCCTGACCTGGCCCGGAGGGCTGGGCGGTGCCCTCGCAAATCGGTGCGGACGCGTTCGAGATACGGTCCCGCGCGCCCGGTGCTCCACCAACTCGCGTTTTAAGACCCCGGCCCCTGTGTATCGGGGATCGGATGGCGGGCGAAGTCGTGGCGTGCCCGAAGTGCGGGGCGACGATCTCCGCAGATGCGCTGGTGTGCCCCGAGTGTCATACGCTCCTCGATACCGTGACCGTCACGCCGGCGGTCAACCCT
The DNA here is from genome assembly GCA_030039915.1 of Thermoplasmata archaeon. The sequence continues at coordinate 7,581 of JASHUP010000172.1, forward strand.
CCGGCGGCGCCCGAGGAGGCACCCGTTCGGCGCCCCGCCCGGCGCGAGCGGAGCACGTCCTCCGAGCCGGCGAATCCGTTCTCGACCGAGCTCGCGCGGCGTCTCGCCCGTCTCAACCAGTGGGCCGAAGGGGTCGAACCGCTCGGGGTCGAGCTGCCCCGACTTCCGGCCTGGGCCGAGGAGTCCGCCCGCGCCGCGACCAACCCCGAGCCGTGGGCCGAGGTGGTTCGAGGGATCGAGCGACTCGCACAAAAACGGGTGGTCGAAGCGTTCGAGGATTGGGACAAACGTACGAAGGCGCGTCTCGCCCGCCTCGAAGCCTATTCGGTCGATAGCCGCCTCGAGCGGGACCAGATCGAGGACGCGCTGCACTCCGCCCGCACGGGCGATGTCGCCCAGGCCCTGAGCGCCTTCCACCAGGTCGACCGCGTCGTCGCCCTCAAGGAGCGCCACCTCGACCAGGCCCGCGAAGAGCTCGAGCGCGTCATCGCGCTGCTGAAGGACATGCAGGCGCTCGGGATCGAACCGCCGCAGGACTCGACGGAGGTCGCGGAGGACCTCGAGAGTGAGCTGCGCGCGGGCAAGCTCGCCGCGCTGAAGCAGCAGATCCGAGCGATCCGCCTCCAGGCGGTGACGCGGCTCAAGGCCGGCCTTCCGCAGTACATCTCCGAGTACGGTGACTACCTCCTCAACGAGCGCGCCCATGGCGTCGCGACCGAGTTCGAAGCGATCGAACTCGCCCGCGGGGCTCGCGAGTTCTTCCGGGGACGTCCCGAGGACGGAGTTCGGCGGCTGCGGGCGTTGCAGCAGCGCCACGGCCTCCCGCCGAACCGGCCGTCGCGCTCCGCGCGACCTTCCCCCGGTCGCTAGAGGACCCGTTCGAACATCGTCACGTCCTCGCCCCACTCGTGCTTGTGGAGGACGCCGACCCGCACGAACCCGAGGTGCTGGAAGAGATGCATCACCGGTTCGAACCGGCTCAGCGCGTCGATCCAGATCGAGGTCGCGTTCGACTTCTTCGCCCACTCGAGCGCGGCCGCGACGAGCGCGGTCGCCACCCCCTCACGCCGCGTCTCGGGGTCGACCGCCAGATCGACCATCCGAACGCTCGCGTGCCGGATCTCGCAACCGATCACGCCGATCACGCGGCCGTCCCGCCGCGCCGCGAAGTACGTGACCCCCTCCATCCAGCTCGTGAACTCGAGCGGCGTCGGCTGCCACGTCTTGACGAAATCGGCCGGCACGCCGGCGGGCGCCGGTTCCCAGACCCGCTTATAGAGCGCGCAGACCGCCGGGATATCGGTGTGCGTGATGCGTTCGACCACCACCGCGACGGGAGGTTTCTCGGTGGGGGACCCCGCGCGCTCGGCTCCCCGGACCGGTGCCTGCTCTGTTGCCACGCTAGGTTCTCCGGTCGGTGAGCGAGTCTCTGTAGACTCGCGCTCGCTCTTGAACATTGCTGACGGGCTCGAGCGGATGCGCGACGCGGGCCCGCCGGTTCACGGCGTGTGGCGGGACGGCGTCCGGGGAAACGGCGTCGTGTCGCGAATGTGCTCGCGGCGGAGCATCCAGCGGAGGATGCGCTCGACCCCGAGGCCGAACCCCGCGTGCGGAACGTTCCCGTGGCGTCGCAGGTCGAGGTACCACTCGTACTCTTCGACCTTCCCGCCGATCTCGACGATCCGCTGCGTCAGATGGGCGATGTCGGTCTCCCGGCACGAGGCCCCCACGATCTCCCCGTACCCCTCGGGGCCGAGCAGGTCAGCGGCCTCGACCGTGCGCGGGTCGTCCGGGGACCACCGCATGTAGAACGCCTTGAGCTCGCGCGGGTAGTGAGTGACGAACAGCGGGGACGCGCTCTCGATCGTCAGCGCCCGCTCCTCGGCCGTCCCGAGGTCGCTCCCGAAGTGAACGGGGAATCCGAGCTTCGACAGCCGCTCGATCGCCTCCGCGTAGCGGATCCGCTCGAACGGGGCGGTTACCGCGAGCAGTTCCTCGGGAGGTCGCCCGAGCGCAACGAGCTCCTTCGGACGGCGCTCGGCGACCGCGTGCACCGCGG
>JASHUP010000173.1 GCA_030039915.1 Thermoplasmata archaeon
TCTTCGCGAGCCGCAGCAGCTCGAGCGGCTCCCTTCCGGTTCGACGGGAGAAGAGCTCCAGCTGGTCAAGCTGAGTCCGCGCCGTGGCGGGGGAAGCGTGGTCTTTAAACCACGAGCCCACCTCGCGCGTCGCCAGCAGAGACTGACGGTGAGCTGCCGCGGTCGACGGGGGAGGAGGCACTAGAATCCAGATTGGGCCATAGAAATATCAACCTTTGGACGAAATAAATGGGCCCGTAGTATAGCTTGGACATCACGGAGGCCTCCGGAGCCTCAAACCCGGGTTCGAATCCCGGCGGGCCCGTTGACTCGGTCGACTCGAGCGGGAGCCAGCCAACGGCTCGGCAGGTCCACGGTCACGACGCGTTCTGGTCCAAGGACACGACAGCTCGTTTCTCACTACCAGGCCGGAGGTTGCCGGCCCCGCCTCCGGACCAGGAGCGCGGTGCACCGGGCGAAACTCTCCCCGCAGACCCTCCATCCACCGCGCGAACCAGCATCGTGCCGCTCGATCAGTGCAAACAGGAACCACGGTTCGAACACCGAGGCAATCTCAGCGAGAGCGGGGCGATGAGGGGGACCCACTGAAGATCGGACCTCGCGAGGAATCCAGGTGAGGAGGAAGGGGCACCCAGTTCGCAGCACGCGAGCAATCTCGCGTGCGTACCGCTGACGCAGTCGGACCGGGAGGGAGTGGAAACACCCGGTGTCCAGGGCCGCTCCGAATGCCCCTGTCCGGAACGGGAGTGCCGCGGCATTGGCCGTGCGGAACTCTACCGTGAGTCCGGCCCTCCGAGCCCTCGCCCTCGCAACGCCGATCACGGTCGGCGAGATGTCGATCCCAACCGACCCGAAACCCTCCCTCCGGAGCCAGAGGGTGTTGCTGCCACTGCCGCAACCGACGTCGAGAACAGAAACCCCCCGCGGAATCCATTGCTCGCGCACCGCTCTTACGAGCCAGGGAGAGGGGCGGGGCGAGTACCAAGGCATCTGCCGATAATCCCGACGCGCATACCAGTTCTCCCATGCCTCGAACTCCCTCCGTTCGGAGGGCGCGACGCGACCAGAGGAGGCAACCGTCCGCGTCACTGCAGGCATGGCTCGGTCGCGTGAGCAAAAGGGGCGATAAGTACCTACGGAGCGGCGTCGACTTCGGCTGACGGAGTCTGCGATCTGCCGGGATTCGAAGAACTAGCTCTTCGAATCCCGGCGGGCCCGTTCGACTGGCTACGCCGGCCCGGCGAACTCCTGAACGTACGAGTAACGGAAAGCGACCCCGGGCAGGACGGTTTCCAACGGACCTACCAACACCTCCAGCGTGACCGAGAGGGTGAACGTCAGGGTGAGGTCGCCAGCGACGCCGGGCGTGGCGCACGAGCAACCGTAACTCCAGACGCCGTGATACCAGAGCGTGGCGTTCTGAGGCTGGCCGGAGAGATCGTACACCGCATCGGAGCAACTCCCTCCTCCCGACGCGGGCTCGCAGGTGGTCACAAGCCCGGCGTTGACGATCGCGTAGTGGGCGACGAACGGGCCCGTGGTGCTCGCTGACACAATGATCAGAATGGCCTGCCAACCGTAATCATCCATGGAGAGGACTCCGTACGGCAGTGGACTTGGCCAAACCAGCGCAAGTTCCATCTTCGTACCGGAGGCAGAAACGTTCTGGAAGCTCACCGGCAGCAGGGCGCCAGCACTTGGATGACGGGCGTCGTACACTGCGGACGTGCCGCCGACCGGCAGAGAGGGCGGTTCCGTCGCCCACACCGCCGCGAGGTAGACGAGCAATCCGACGGCCACCGCGAGCGCAACCCCCGCGAAAATCCGTCGGACTCGCCGCGGTCGACCTCGGGAGTTGGAAGACCCCGGGGGAATTACGGGGGTCGCGACGGCGGGGGAGGTCGACATCGGGCGTTCAGGTGGCATCCGAGGTCCCGACGCAACCGACGATGCTCGCCGATGCGGGGGCTCTCGGCCCTCTCCCCTCCCGAGGGGGTATCGAACTAGCCCGTAATGAATCTCGCCCCGACCGTGGATCCGATCGACTCTCACGCTTCGTCGGGGCTACCCGCCCCTCGAGGGGGAATCTTGGAAGTTCAACGCAGATCCGTGGAGGCGTCGCGGACCGCGCGCTCGAGCTTGTCGAGACAGTTCTGCCAGCCTGGGACGAGCCGCTCGCGGATGTGGGGGGCCCCCCGGAAGAGCTCTTCCAGTCGCTCGTGGACCACGGAGACCTGGGTCCGTCCGCCCTGCATCGGGCGGAGATGCACCGTGACAAGCGTGTCGAAATACTCCCCTTTCTCCGGTTCCGTTCCGACGAACGCCCAACGGTAGACAAGCTCTCGGGGAGGGTCGATCCTCACGAAGCGCCCTTCGAACTTTCCGGTGCTCACGCCGTGACGGGAATGCCACACCTCGATTCGTCCGTCGACTCGAGGGTCTACCGTGATCCGGTCGAGGTCCAGGTCGTCCGGAGTAATCCACTGGCGCATCAGGTCGGGGTCGAGGAAGGCGCGAAAGACCCGCTCGGGTGGCGCACGGAGGACCCGCTCGATCCGGATCGCGACCTCGGGCTCATGGGCGCGAATCACCGCCTCCTCCGTGTTCTCGGTCGTGGCCCCCCCTGCAGGGCTTCGTCCATCCGACTCAGGCCCTCGTGCCAGAAGTGCTCGTAGTAGGAAAGCCATTCCGACGCCTCCCGGAGGGATCGTCCCCGGATCGAGTACAGGTGCTGGCGGCCCTCCGCCCGGAGCGAGACGACGCCCGAGTCCCGGAGGATCCGGAGCTGCTTCGAAACGGAGGGCTGGGACATGCGGGTGCGATGGACGAGGTCGTTGACGGAGCGCTCGCCGTCCCGCAGCGCGTCGAGGAGATGCCTCCGGGAGGGTTCCGCGAGGAGCTGAAAGACGTCGGCCACCGAAATCGCATGCCTAAAGGGATATATGTCGATTTACGTATGCAATCGCGCACGTGGGGCCCATCCGCCCTGCACGGCGCACCAGAATCGGAGGACGAACGATGCGAAAAATCACCGCGAACGCGTACATGACGTTGGACGGCCGAGGCGAATTCCCGAAGTATCCGGGGTCCGATCGCCCCTCGACGGAGATCAACGCCCTCTTCCGCCACATGTGGTACGACCGGTTCGACGATGTCACGACGGTCGTCATGGGGCGACGATCCTTTCTCGGTCATCAGCGCACGTGGAGCGAGAGGGCCGTAAAGCCGGGCGAGCCCAAGTGGCTGCTCGAGTACCGACGGTATCTGGATCGCGTGGAGAAGATCTGCCTCTCGCACCGCCTCAAGTCCACCGACTGGGAGAACTCGCGGATCTTGAAAGGAGATCTCGCTCGGATTCTCACGAAACTCAGACGCGAGAAAGGAGGCAATATCATGGTCGAGGGGGGACCTGCGGTGGTCCGCGAGTGTCTTCGCCGCGACCTCGCCGACGACTACTGGTTCTTCGTCATGCCCGTCGTGTACGGAAGGGGACCTCGATACTGGGGACCCATGGACGCCCAGTGCACGCTCAAACTCATCGAAACGAAACCCGGAGAGGACCGGGAGATCATGCTCCACTACGAAGCCGTCCGGTAGGGACGGTCGGGGGGAAGGCGACCCCGGGTCCGTTCTCGGTTAGTCCGAAGAATCGGAGACCGGAGGCTGGCCCTCCCGCCGCGGGGCAGTGCCGCGATCCCGGGCGCGGGCGATGACCTCCGCCGAAGAAGAGGAAGCCGAGGGTCGATTCGGTCGACTCGGCGCCGCGGGTGGGCCCAAAAACGTTCAAGTAAGCGTGCTCGGGTTCGGTGTCGTTCTATGTCACCCGGGAAAGGCGGGGTCCGCGACCCGGAGCCCGAGGGTCCGGAGTCCGAGGACGCGAGTCACCTCGTCGATCGCATCGAGGAGGAACTCGATCTGCTCGCGCGCAACGTCGACATCCTCGAGAAGCTCGCGAAGAGTCCACCGACCGGGATCATCCGGCTCAGCGAGGCGCTTCACCTGCCGATCCACAAGACACGCTACTCGCTCCACTTGCTCGAACGCGAAGGGGTGATCCAGCCGTCCGCGGACGGAGCCGTGGTCACCGACAAGGCGAAGGAGTTCTGGGCGAACCTGAACCAGTCGCTCGACCGGATGACCGCACTCATCCAGCACCTCAAGAGCCGGGCCGTCGAGCACGAAAGTCGACCGCCCTCGAGCCGGAAAGGCTATTAGCGCGATGCCAGCTCCGCCGCCTCGGTGCCGCCGTAGCTCAGCGGCAGAGCGATCGGCTGTTAACCGAAAGGTCAGCGGTTCGAAAGGGCGGCGGTGGTTCGCCGCCGCCCCCAAACTCCGCTCGGCGGCGCCTCCGTGTTGTCCATCGAGGGCCCGTAGCTTAGTCCGGCTCAGAGCGACCGGCTCATAACCGGTCGGTCGACGGTTCAAATCCGTCCGGGCCCATTCTGCATCGGTCTCGAGGCCCCGGTGCAACGGGAAGTTCTAGGCCGAGAGCCCCCAAGGGACGGCGGGGGAAACCGACGAATCTTCCGGTCGTTCCCGGTATAGTTTTCGACACCTACCCGTTCATATCGTTCACGCGCAATAGCGCTTCCGCATGTCGAGCGAGTCGGTCTCTCCCGCCAGGCGGGCGAAGGTCGCGCAGTCGGTGCTTCGGAACAACCTCGCGGTGAAGCGAGGCGAACAAGTCGTCATCGAAGCCTGGACCCATACGCTGCCGTGGGCGGTCGCCTTCGCTCGCGAAGCCCGACGCTTGGGGGCCCAGCCTCTCGTTCCGTTCGAGGACGAGGAGGCGTACTGGGATGCGGTCCAGAGCGGCAACGAGTCCGTCCTCGGAAAGGCGCCGGTTCACGAGTGGGCCGCGCTCGCGAAGACCGATGTCTACCTGCACATGTGGGGGCCCGGCGACCGGGTCCGCTTGAATCAGCTCTCCGAAGCCCGACGGAACCGCCTCTTCGAGTACAACGAATCGTGGTACGTCGCGGCGGCGAAGGCGGGAGTTCGCGGGGCCCGGCTCGAGCTCGGCCGACCCTATCCCACGTTGGCG
>JASHUP010000174.1 GCA_030039915.1 Thermoplasmata archaeon
CAAGAGCGGGCGTTCTACAATCGCATCCAGTTCGACGTCGAGGTGGAGCTCGAAAGTCTCGGAGGGTTCAAGGAAATCGGTGCCGTGCACTACCGGGGGGATTACGACCTTGGCCGCCACAGCGCCGGAGCCGGCAAGGACCTGTCGGTCACCGTTCCGGGGGGGCGCTCGGTCCTCCCGCACGTCCTCGAGCTCACGTTCGGCCCCGATCGTTGCCTGTGGGCGCTCGCCGATGTGCATCTCGCGAAGGACGGCGACCGCACGCTCTGGCGCCTCCCACCGTACCTCGCCCCGGTGCCGGTCGGGGTCTTTCCGCTGATCGAGAAGGAGCACGCCGCGTTCGCCCGGCAACTCTCGGACGGCCTCGCGGCCGCCGGCGTCCCGAACCAGTACGACGACGGCGGTACGATCGGAAAGCGGTATGCACGGATGGACGAGGCCGGAACGCCGTTCTGCATCACCGTCGACGGAGCGACGATCGGGGACGGCGATTCGCACGGCACCGTCACGCTGCGGAGTCGAGACTCGAAGGGTCAGGAGCGGGTCCCCGCCGCGGAGCTCGCCTCACGCCTCCTGCCGCTCCTCCGACCCCCTCGACCGGCCCGCGCCTGACGCGATTCCCGCGTTCCGGGCCGAGACAACGGCTATATCTCGCGGCCGGGTAACTGCGTTCCGATGGCGACCGGCGGTGGTGAATCCCCTCCCCCGGTGGGAGCCCCGACCCCGCTCGCGGCGCGGCGTTCTCGCTGGATCGGCCAGCAGTATGCCGACATCACGAAGCTTCGTGAGATCGCCGCACGTCACGACCGGGCTGCCGCGCGCGCCAATCAGCGGGCCGCCCGGTTGAACACCCGGATCGAGAAGCTCCGGCACCAGGCGACGCTGCTGCGCGAACGGGGTCAGAAGGTCCTTGCCGAGATCCCGGAGATCGAGCAGGAGATGAAACAGCACGAACGGGACATCGAGGCCGGTACGAAGAAGACCGGAGGCGCCCCGATCGGTTCCGACGTCACGAGCCTGCATTACCGTGTCCGCAAGCTGCAGCAGAAGGTCGTGGACAAGCAGCAAAAGGCCCGTTCCCTCGAGCTGCGCGCCGCGACCAAGACCCAGAAGACGGCCGAGCTCAAGGTGAAGGTGGACCGCTACGTCGAGACCGCCCGCCTCGCCGAGCAGGAGGCGGCCGCCTTCAAGCAACGGGCCGACCGGCTGCAGATGATCTCCGAGCAGGAGGTCGCGGACCACCTCAAAGCGACCGCGAGCGGCACCAAGGGACCGACGGACGAGCCGCCCAGCACGCTATGAAACTGATCGTCACGGTCGGAATGCCCGGCTCGGGCAAGGACGAGCTGGTGGGCGTCGCGCGCTCGATGGGCCTCGCGACCCTCAAGATGGGCGACCTCGTCCGGGACGAGACGCGCCGGCGTGGGTTGCCCGTCACGAACGCGAACGTCGCGCGGGTCGCTTCCGAGGAGCGGGAGAAGCACGGTCCCGCGATCTGGGCCCAGCGAGCGGTCCCGAAACTCATCGAGACGCGGATGCTCGTCGACGGGTGCCGCTCGGACACCGAGGTGACCGTTTTCCGACATAATTTCGGAGATCTGTTCGTCCTCGGGATCTTCGCTTCGCCCGAGACCCGGCACGACCGCATGGCGAGCCGGGGACGCGCCGACGACGGTGCGGACCTCCAGGAGTTCTACGACCGCGACCGGAGGGAACTCAAGTGGGGGATCGGGAACGCCTTCGTGGTCGCCGACGGCATGATCGTGAACGAAGGCACACTGGATGAGTTCCGCCGCGCGGGTCGTGCGATGCTCGAGAAGATCCTCTCGCGCGACGAGTAGACCACCGGGTTTCTACGCAATCGTGGAGGGCGGACCCTCGCTCACGAGTCGACGGACCGAATCGAACCGCTCTCGATCGACCACGACGGCGAGCCGGACCCGCTCCGCGAGGAGCGCTCGGAACCGGTCGACGAGGTGCTGGTCCCGGGCCTCCGCGAACTCGCGAGAACCGCGACCGGCGGCGATCGAACGGTCCCACTCGAGCGCGTACTCATCGGCGGTCGAAGGGGCGGGGGGGCTCCGAGCGACCCGGCGCTCGCGCACGGTCCGGCGCACGAGCTCGAAGTAGCCGATGTGCTCGGCGAAGAGCGAAGCGGTGCGGTCGTCGTCCGGGTCGAGCGATTCCACGGCGATTCCGCGCGACCACGCCCACCGCAGCAGCTCGACGAACGACGGGTTCGGGACCCGGACCTCACCGAAGCGGACGAGACCGCGTACCTCGCTCGTCTCGTTGCCCGTCAACGGAACGATCGGCTCGGCGTCGGGCACGACGAAGTAGTCGTGGAGGCTTCGGAGTTCGTCTCTTGAGAGTCCCACTCCGACCTTCGCGGGGGCGAACTCGTCGAGCGCGGAGAGCAGTCGCGGCACCTCCGACGTGAGACCTCGAACCGGTGCGAGGAGCAACGCGCCGGGCGTCGGCCCGACGGTGGCCGAGATCACGGACCTTCCCGCTCGGTGATCTCGTCGATCAGCTCGTCCGGGTCACGATGCCGCCGCAGCTCGGTAACCGAGAGAATCGGCAGGCCGTCGATCGAGGCCCGGCCGATCGGGTCACGGACCACGAAGAGCGCGTGGCCCTCCGCGACGCGCGCGAGCCCGTGCAGCACCTCGGCGCGGTGCAGCGCGGTCCGTAGACTGCCGACCGTCGCAAGGAGGATGTCCGGCGTCCGGGCGAGCGCGTCAAACGGCGCTCGAATCGTCACCGTCACTTCGAGCCCCATGCCGTCGAGCTGGCGAAGGACCCCATCCCGAAGGGCGTCCCCCGTGCGGGGCAGCGTCCGGTCCCCCGCCGCTTCCTTCCGCCCTTCTTCCGGCTTCTCTTCCGACGCATCGTTCCGGGTGCGGGAAGCCCAATCGAAGAGGTCGATCGGCCGGACGACCGTCTCGCCGAGGAAGTTCTCGATCCGCTCGATCACGAGCGCCTCGGCCCCTGCGCCTTCCTCGTACAGCTGGATCGCCCGGCGCGAGACCCCGGCGATCCCCGCCAGCGTGCCGAGCGAGAGCCCGCGCTCGTCGCGCAACTGCCGGAGACGCGCGCCGTCCACCTGGGCGAACGTACCGCCGGGACTCGCGTACAGGAAGGGAGGGAGCGCCTTCTCGAGGAATTCCTGAAGGGTCTCCTCGTTGACGATCGGCACCCCGTAGCGGGTGTAGACCACTCCCGCGTCGAGCTCGGCGGCCCCCGACGTTTGTCCGATCACGACCGTGATGGCCGGAAACAGCCGGCCGAGCTCGCGGAGGCGGGTCGCTTCCTCGGAATCGAGCGCGTCGATGTTCTTGAGGACCTTGACGAGCAACAGGGTCGCGTCCCGCCGCGCGGCCAGGTCGAAGCTTGTCGGACGGATCGCGTGGGTGTCCGCGACGTAGAATCCCGCGCGTTCGAGCAGTTCGCGGATCCGCTCGATCGAACGCTCGCGCGTGGACGCCACCGGTAACACCCGGAAGTATCCAATTATCTCTTTTATATAAATGAATATGGTCGAACCTCTCGGAGAAGAAGGCTCGGCCGGGCGGCGAATCGTCTTGGTCCCCGAGTCCCTTGGAGGCCCGTGGAAACCGCACTTCGTCCGTGGCCGGACGCTCCGGCCCTCGTCCTCGAACCGAGCGACGAGCCGCGGACCCGGGTGCTCGTGGTCGCGGATGTCCATCTCGGGCTCGGCAGCACCCGGGATCGGCCCCTGGGCCCCCCCGAGGGCGCCGCGGACCGCCTCGCGCGCGATCTGGTGAGGATCGCCGAGGCGAGCCGTGCGCGCTCCGTCGTGATCGCCGGGGACGTGAAGCATCCGATCGTGGGTACCCCGCCCCCGCTGCGTCCGGTGGTCTTCGACTTCTTCGCGGAGCTCCTGAGCGCGGGGTTGTCGGTCGAGCTCGTGCCCGGTAACCACGACGGAGGGATCGTTCGCCATCTCCCTCGAGAGGTGACGGTCCATCCCGCCTCGGGAGTCGTTCTCGGGGACGTGGGGATCTTCCATGGCCATCGGTGGCCGTCGAACGCAGTCCTCCGCGCGCCGAGGCTGGTCGCGGGGCACCTGCACCCGGGGTTCCGGCTCGCGCCGACCGAGGCCGACCCCGAAGGAAAGCGACGATGCTGGGTGCGTGTCGAACGGACCCCCGGACCGGTGCCGAAACGACGTCGAAGACACCCGCCGCCGCGAGCGAAGGAGGTCGTGATCCTCCCCGCGTTCAACCCGATCGCGGGCACGGAGGCACTCAACCGACAACGCCCCGCGCGCGGTCGATCGTTTCTGTATCGGCGGTTCCTCTCGGAGGGGGTCGCGCGCGCCTACCTGCTCGACGGCACGGACCTCGGGGTCATCCCGACGTCGTGGGGGGACGCCCGCCGCTCGCGAGAAGCGGGCCGATCGCGCTAGGGTCCGAAACCGGCGGCGCGCAGCGATCCCCGAAGCAGATGAGCGCCCGTGCCGTCTTCGTCCCGCCGAGCGCGGCGAGCTCTCCGGGAAGGGAGAACGGGGT
>JASHUP010000016.1 GCA_030039915.1 Thermoplasmata archaeon
GCGTGAGGAAGTTCACGAGGCCGCTGTGACGCCATTGCAGCACGCCCCGGCGCGGGAAGAACCAGTAGCGGAATCCGAGCCGCAGGTCGGAGCGCGCTCCCCTCTACGGCGGATGCTGCGGGCAGTTCGTGGGCTCTGACCTTTAATCTGCCATCAATTTTGACTGACGTGCACAAACGGCGGCTTTGTCGTCCGACGGGACTCGCGCGGGCCGGTCGAACGCGGGGCGGGGGCTGGATGCCCGTCCAGCCTGCGGCGGGGTTTTGAAGTCAATCGTTCGCCTGAACCGCACTTCCGTCGCTCGTTTTCCAGATTCGCGCCCGATGGATTCTTGGCGCGTCGACCCCTGAAGGTCTGTGGCGTCGTTGCGCATCAGCGTGCGCCCCGGCCAGAAGGCCGACCTCGCGGCGGTGCTCGAGATCTACAACCACTACGTCGAGGTAAGCCCCGCGACATTCGAGGTGGCGCCGGTCCGCGTGGCGGAGCGCGCCGGGTGGTTTCGCGAACACGATTCGAGGGGACGCTACCGCCTTTGGGTCGCGACCGATCCCGGAGGGCGGCTCGTGGGCTGGGCGACCAGCAGCCCGTTCCGTCCTCGTGCCGCCTACGCGACCACGGTAGAGTCATCGGTCTACTGCCGGGCGGGGTTCGAGGGCCACGGAATCGGGTCCCGACTGTACGAGTCCCTCTTCCGGTCCATCCAGAACGAGGACATCGAGCGGGTCGTGGCCGGCATTACCCTTCCCAACCCGGCGTCCGTCCGGCTGCACCGACGGTTCGGGTTCCGCCGGGTCGGTACGTTCCATCGGGTCGGACGGAAATTCGGAACGTACTGGGACGTGGCGTGGTTCGAGCGCCCGTTCCGCCTCGAACGTCCTCAGGTCCCGGCTGCCTGACTCGAACAGGCGACCTGAGGATCTCCACGGGGGCCGCCGGAGGTCCGGCAGTCTCGCCTACAGTCCCCCGCTCTACCACTGAGCTAAGCCGGGATGGGGTTCGGAGCGGTGGACGACCTATAAACCCTCCGCCGGGTCGGAGTGCGCTACGGCAATGAGGGTCGTCGAGCACCGCCGGCACAGCCGCCGGGACCCGGCCGGGGTCCACCTGAACGTCGAGGGCCTCGAGCTCGTCCGCCGGCTCCGACCGACGATCGGCCGATTCGACCGCGTCGTCGCCTCTCCCAAACCGCGCGCCGTCGAGACGGCGCAGTCGCTCGGCTTCGAGGTCGATGCACTTCTCCCCGACCTCGCCGAGATGCCGGAGGATGCCGGGCTGAACGTCGCCGCCCTGGCGCACCGCTCGTTCGCCGAGTACGTCCGATGGGTCGGACGCTCGGAGGTCGCGTCTCGATACGCCCGGCACCAGGCCGAGGTCATGCGCGCCGAGCTCGAGAAGACCCCGGACGGGGGACGGGTGCTCATGGTCTCCCACGGCGGGGTCATCGAGTTCGCGGCCGCCGGGACCGGGGTCTCCGACGTCGCCGGCTGGGGCCCGCCGGTCGAGTACCTGGAGGGGGTCCGATTCTACCTCGACCGCGGCCGTTGGGTCCGGGGCGAGGTGCTCCGGCTCTGATCCCCCGCGCTAGCGGAGCGCGACGCGAAGCCGCGCGGTCACGTCGTCGGGGGTCCCGCTCGCGTCGATCGGGTGGAGCAGGTTCCTCTTCCGGTAGTAGTCGAGCAACGGAGCGGTCTTCTCGAGGTAGACCCGAAGGCGGACCCGGACGGCCTCGGGTCGGTCGTCCGGTCGCTGCACGAGCGTCTCTCCGTCCCCGTCGCATCGACCGGGTGCCTTGGGGGGCTGGCTCGAGAGATTGTACACCGATTGACATTTGGGGCAGACCCAGCGGTCCGAGAGACGTTCCACCAGTTGCGCCTCGGGGAGGTCGAAGGAGAAGACCCGCTCGACGTGCGCGAAGCCGGCGAGCGCCTCCGCCTGAGCGATGTTCCGGGGAAACCCATCGAGGATGAAGCCGGCCCGGGCGTCCGGCTGCTCGAGCCGCTCGCGAAGGATCCCGAGCACGAGCTCGTCCGGCACGAGTCCTCCCGAATTCATGTGCCCCTCGGCTTCGACCCCGAGCGGAGTGCGGGCCGCGACCGCGGCCCGCAGCATGTCCCCCGTCGAGATGTGCGGGATCCCCATCTCCCGGGCGAGCCGGGCGGCCTGGGTACCCTTTCCGGCTCCCGGAGGACCGAGGAAGACGACGTGCGAGGTCATCGTCTCCCGAGCCGCCCCCGCCTACTAAGGTGTTTTCGCGCGGGTCGGGTCATCGACGAGCGTCCCTCGGAACCGCTGCCCGGTCACGGCCGCTTCGAGGTTCTCGAGGTCGCGACCGGGCACGATGAGCAGCGGGATATGGGCCCGGGCGAGCGCGTCCGCTCCCAGGCGGTCGAAGAGGAAGTTCTGCCCGGCCTCTCCCGAAGACCCGGCGTGGACCATCGCCCGGAACTCGGCCCAGGAGAGTCGCTCGATCCGGCGGGCGTCCGGGTGGCTTCTCGGGTCCCGGTCGTAGACGCCGTCGACGTCCGTTGCGTTCACCACGCGCGCCGCGCGAATTCGCACCGCGACCAGCGCGGCGACGCCGTCCGTCGTGTGACCGGGTTCCGTCCCTCCCAGGATGACCGGGGAACCGGTACGCAGCTGTTCAACGACCGCCGGAACGGTGGACGGCGGCCGGGCCGGCGCCGGAGGGCCCACCCGGGCCGCGACGAGCCGGGCGTGGAGGCGGGTGACCTCGATCCCGACTTCATCGAGCTCGAATTCGGTGAGGCCAAGGTCGCGGCCGAGTTGAATGTACTCCCGCGCCGTTCGACCTCCCCCGGTCGTCACGACCAGCGGTCGGTCCGCTCCCAGTCGACGCAGCAGCTCGGCGAGCTTCCCAAAGTACTCCGAGTCCCCCTTACCGGTGAGCAGCACCGACCCCCCGACCGAGACGACGACCGGGGCGTGGTCGGCGGACGGAGCCCGAGACATCCGAGCCGGGGAGGTCCGCTCGGGTTTATGTGTGTCGGCCTCCGCGGTGCCGGGTTGAAAAGGAGGGCGCGGGTTCGGGATTGACGTGCCGGAGGACCTCGAACGGGCGAAGGTGGTCGCCGCGCGCTATGCGGTCGAGCACCACGTACGGCCGGGACTTCGACTCGCGCTCGGCACCGGCTCGACCGCCGCGCAGGCCGTGCGCGCGATGGCCGAGCGGTACCCGCACGGCAAGTTCGATTGCGTCGCGACCTCCCGGGCGACCGAGGACCTCGCGAAGGAACTCAAGGTCCCCGTCCGTCCGCTCCGGGGCGACGACCGCTTCGACCTGATGCTCGACGGCGCGGACGAGGTCACGCCGGCGCTCGACATGACGAAAGGAGGGGGCGGGGCGCTGCTCCGGGAGAAGTTGCTCGCCCGCCTCTCCGCTTCGGTCGTGATCATGGTCGACCCGTCGAAGCTCGTGGGCGCGCTCGGCGAGCGGGCGTCCCTGCCCGTCGAGGTCGTGCCGTTCGGCCGGCCCGTGCTCGAGCGCGAGCTCGCGGCGGAGGGGTACCGGGTACGCTTGCGGGTCGGCCCGAACGGCCGGCCGTACGTCACCGATAACGGCAACGAGATCCTCGACCTCTCGCCCCGCGAGCCGGTGCGCGACCCGTCCGGAGCCGCGGCGGCGATCCGCCAGCACACGGGAGTCGTCGAAACCGGCATCTTCGCCGGGATGGCGGATCTCGTCATCGTCGGCTTCCCGGACGGTCGGGTCGAAGAGCGACGTCCCGACCACTCGCGCCGAAGCTGACCGGCGGCCCGACCGCCATCGTCGCCGTTATCCGCCCCGGGGGGTGGCGTCCGTCGGCCGCGGCGCACGGCTGCGAGGGACCATGGAAGGCAAGTTCATCCGGACGCGCATCGAGGACCACGTCGGATACATCGAGATCGGCAAGCCGAAAGCGAACACGTACGACCTCGCGATGATGCGCGAGATCGACGAAGCCGTGGAGGAGCTCCGGTTCGACGAGAGCGCACGCGTCGTCGTGCTCGCGAGCTCGGTGCCCGGGTTCTTCAGCGCCGGCGCGGACATCGAGATGCTCAAGGCGAGCCAGCCCGACTTCAAGGCGATGTTCTGCCTGCACTGTCAGGAAACGCTCAACAAGTTCGCGAGCACCCCGAAGGTCGTCATCGCCGCGATCAACGGCCATTGCGTCGGCGGAGGGCTCGAGATCGCGCTCTCGACCGACCTCCGCATGATGGCGAAGGACTCCGGGAAGATCGGGCTCCCCGAGGTCACGCTCGGGGTGCTCCCGGGCACGGGCGGCACCCAGCGCCTCCCTCGCCTCATCGGCGCATCGCGCGCGCTCGACATGATGATCACGGGTAAGCTGCTGACCCCGGACGAGGCGCTCGCGATCGGGCTCGTGAACTACGTGTACCCCAAGGAGACGTTCGCGAAGGACGTGCACGCGTACGCGACCGCGCTCGCCCACGGGCCGGCGCGAGCCGTGAGCCTCATCAAGCGATCCGTCGTCGAGGGGATCGAGATGCCCCTCGTCGCCGGGCTCGCGCTCGAGCGCGAACTCCAGAACCGCCTGTTCATCACCGAGGATGCGAAAGAAGGTCTGACCGCGTTCGTGGAGAAGCGGAAGCCCAGCTTTAAGGGCCGCTGAACCTCTAGGACGGTCGAGCGTCATGTCCGGCTCCGAGACGACGCCGAAGGGCGCGCCCGCTTCGAAGACCCTCAAGGAGGGCGGCACGGTCGAACCGGTCCGCGAGATCCTGTGGGGAACGTCGGCGGGCGTGCGCAAGTACGAGACCGCGGAGGAGGTCCCGCCCGACATGCGCAAGCTGGTCGTGAAGCTCTTGGTCGTCCAGGCGGACACCGAGTTCGCCTCCATCCAGCAGCATCGGCCGTGGCTCGACAAGGCGCCGACCCTCGAGGACCGGTGGATCGAGTCCCGGATCATCGCCGACGAGGCGCGCCACGGCCTTCAGGCATGCCGGATCCTCCGCGATTTCGGCGAGGAGGGCCAGCGGTTCATCGACGAGCTGCTCACGAAGCGGGAGGGCGAGCACAAGCTCGACGCGTTCAACATGAAGTTCGACCGGTGGAGCGACGTCGGGGCGTTCACCTGCTTCGTCGACCGGGTCGGCGTCTACCAGCTCCGCGCGTTCCAGGAGTGCTCGTACGGGCCGCTCGCCCGCGCGATGCCGCTCATGCTGAGCGAGGAGCAGCTCCACCTCAATTTCGGCGCCAGCGTCCTCCGCCGGATGGTCCAGGACGGAGCGAAATACTCCGGTTCGAGGGAGGAGGCGCAGGTCGCGGTGAACAAATGGTACCCGCGCTCGCTCGACATGTTCGGCCACTCGAACTCCGACACGAGCCGCCGCGCGATCGAGTACGGCCTCAAGCGGTGGACGAACGAGGAGGCCCGGCGCCGGTTCATCGAGGAGGTCACGGGTCTCGTCTCCGCGCTGGGGCTCGAGCTTCCCTCCCCGGACTTCGACCGCCACGTCCTCTGATCCGCCGGCGACTTCGGCCGGTCTGCGCTATCACACGAGGTGTCCGCCCGGACCCGGCCGCAGGAGCTGCGTTCGCTCCACGCCGGGCAGGCGGGCGACGCGGCGGCGAACGTTCGGCGCATCCCGCGCGAGCGAGAAGACGTGGACGTGCGCTCCCGCGTCATGGGTGTACGCCGCGACCGGGCGGCCGGCCTCGCGGTTGATCGTCCGTACCTCCCCGAGGATCGCCCGGGAGGTCGTCGTCAGATAGTCGAGCGACGGGCGGGTCGTCTCGCAGACCTCCCGGAAGCTGTCGCACTCCTCCATCACGAGGGGGA
>JASHUP010000175.1 GCA_030039915.1 Thermoplasmata archaeon
GATGGGGTTATAGACTCCCCCCCTCCTGAATGACTTCTCGCGCTCTCTGGGCGCGGGGATCCCTCATCCGTGTGGAGCGCGCTCGTCCGCAGAGTTTCCGCGTGGCCGACCTACTACTGGGTCTGCCTCATGATCGCGGGCTACTTCGCCGTGGCCCTGGCCGGGACGTGGATCAACTACGTGGATGTCCACCTGAACTCTGTCGGTGTCTACGATCTGAGCATCAACCAACAGGCGCTCTCATCGACCATCCACTCCGGTCAGCCGTACCCGTTCTACGAGTCCACGAACTGCGGCCGGAACGCCCGGTGCTCCTTCCTCCTGGTGCACCCCTCCTTCCTGGCGTACGTCGTCGCCGTTCCCTACGCGCTCGCTCCTTCGGCCTTCACGCTCTTCGCCATCCAGGACGCGGTCCTCGGGCTGGCCGCGCTGCCGCTATACGGCGTGGCGCGCCGCGCCGGCCTTTCGAAGCGCCTTTCCCTTGCCACCGTCGCGGTCTACCTGGTCTGGTTGCCCGCCTTTTCCGGGATCTTCAGCTTTCACTGGGAGGCGTTCCTCCCCCTCGAGGTCTTCACGGTCATCTACTGCTGGCTCACCCACCGGTACATAGAAGCGATCCCGGTGATCCTCATCGGCTTCATCACCCTCGAGATCGTCCCGGCGCTGTTCTTCTTCGTCGGGGTGTACTTCCTCTATCCCTGGATCGCTCAGGCGGGGCGATACGTTCTCGCGTGGCTCAATTACAACACGGTCCCTCCGGCGGCCGGTGCGCCCCGCCCGCCCAACATCGTTCGTCGGGCCTGGAACGCACTCAAGCGGGTCGACGGCGGGGTACAGTCCCTCGCCCTCCTGGTGGGATCGGTGGCGGCGTACGTGTTCCTCCACGAGTTCGTGGCCCACGGTGGGGGCCTCCTGGGACTCCCTCCGCTTCCGAGCACCTACCAGCTCCCGCTCAGCCAGCCCGTCCACTCCGAGAACTTCACCCTCGGCAACCTGCTCAAAGGCGGCTCCCAGAAGATCGTGTTCTGGGTCGTGATCTACGCGACCGTTGCGATGATCCCGCTGCTCGCTCCCCGGACGCTGATCCTGTCGGTGCCGTGGATCATCTTCAGCCTCTTCGCGACGGCGGGCTACTACCACATGGGCAATCAGTACGCGTTCATCACCGCGTCCGTGATGTTCGTGGGGTTCGTTTACGGGTTAGTACGGATCCAACGATGGATGAGTCGCTCCGACGCGCCCGCGCCTAGCGCATCCTCCTCGGGACCGTCTGGAGCGGTTCGGACCGGGGTCGCCAGCTCGACGCCCGCCGTATACGACGAAGGCCGAGCGAGCGTCCCTGCCGGAGCCGCGGCCTGGGGAGAGGAGCCGACGCCACCGGTGAATTCAGGTCAGGCCTCTGCCTCCCGCCCGCGCGGCGGGACGCCGCCGCGCTGGGCCCTGGACGGTAGACAACGGCGAGCGAGCTTCGCTGTGGGGGGTCTCCTGGTCGCGATCATCGCCGTGAACGCCTTCCTGAACCCGTTCAACCCGTTCTCCGCCGCGTTCAAGTCTGACGCCCCGTTCGCCTCGCAGGCGGCGCTGGCGCTCGGTCAGGGGTACTCGCCGGCCAGCTACAACCAGATCGAACAGATGGTTTCGATCATCGGCGCGGGCGGCATCGCGGCCGTCTCGCCACTCCTGTTCAGCTTCGTGGCTAACGATCGGTACGCCTACCCGATGTCCCCCGGGATGAACCTCTCGAACCTCCCGTTCGATGCGCTCAACGGGACCGATTTCGTGATGCTGCTGGACCACGGCGGTAACAGCATCCCGACCAACCTGCAGAAGGAAATCTACAATACCTCCTACTTCGGGGTCCGGGCCTGGATCGCCAACACCTACGTCGGCGGAATCCTCCTGTTCCAGCGCGGATATACGGGCCCTGCCCAGTTGCTCGGGTCGTACACGAACTTCACGACGGGGACGTACACCGCTTCGGCCGGTCTCCTCCCGGGCTCCGCCGGGGTCTACGCCGGCGATCCCACTTCCGTGAGCGGCACGGTGCTCACTACCGGCGTGAGCACGAAACCCGACCACCACCTCGTGGGTCGGGTCTTTGGCGGACCGAGCATCGCGCTCGGAGCCGGCACCTACCAGGTGACCGCCAGCCTGCGGGGGACCGGGGTCCCGCCGAGCACGAACGCGTCGACCAAGTCGCTCGTCCTCCTTCGGCTCGCGGGATACAAGGACTCGATCGGCCACTTCAAGGTCTACTATTCTTCCTTCGAGTACAACTCCAGCTGGATCAACGTCACCTTCGACGTCACCCTCCCGTACCCGGTGCTCAGCTTCCAGATCCTCGGGACGAACCAGCAGTCGTGGTTCGACTTCACGGTGAACTACGTGATGTTGACGGCCGTCCCTCCCCCGTCATAAGCTTGGGGCGGCCCGAGTCGCCGACGGGTCCCCGGGGTCGGGTCCGAGTACTGCGACCCGTTCAGGAAACCGGACCGGAGGGCCCCGGAGGGTTCCCCGACCCTGGAGCCGAGCCGGGCGGCGCACCGCTCGGAGGCGATCCCGGCGGGGTCCAGGCGTTCGGAGGGGGCGGATTCGTACTCGTGGACTTCGGTGGCCGCCGGCGGAAGACGACGATCACCGAGGCCACGATCGCGACCACCACCACCGCAATGGCGATCCAGACCCAGAGCGGCAGTCCGGCGACGCTGCCACCGCTCGAGCTGGAACTCGACGAATGCGTGAACGTGATGGTGATCGTAAGCGGACCCGTCGGGACGGTCACGTTCCCGAAGACCGGCGAGGCCGAGTAGTTGGTGATCGCCGCGACCTCGAACGGATAGGTTCCGTTCGGGAGGGGAACGGACTGGCTCGAGTTGCTCGAGAGCAGCGAAGTGCCGTTGAGATCTATCGACCAGAACGTCGAGGCGGGAAGCCCCGTTTCCACGAACGTGACCGTGTAGGTGACCGGCGTGAAAGTGACCTGCAGCTGGATCGGGAATCCTTTCACATGGATCGTGCCCGACGTGAGCGACGAAGTGTAGGCGTTGATGGGGGCGACCGAGTACGCGTACGAGCCGTTCTTCTCGGTGAAGGAGATCGACGGGCTGGTCGAGGTCGAGAGCGTGCCATTGAACGTCACCGACCAGCTGTGCCCCGACGGGAGTCCGGACTCGGTGAAGGACACCGAGTACGGCGGCTGCGTGGGCGTCGCGATAACGCTCACGTTGGTCGAGTTCGAATTGGCGACATAATCGTAGCCGTTACCGGCGTTGTACGCGACTCCGACCGGAAGGGAGCCTACCGAGACGTTGCCGACGAGGGCGTTCGTGGAGCTGGAGAAGATTTGCACGATACTCAGGTTCTCGGTCGCGACGGCGACGACACCGTGCGTGGGGTCGTAGGCGAGCCCGACCGGATTCGGATAGACCGAGAGGGACGTCACCACCTTGTCGGTGAGCGTCGAGACGACGCTGACGTT
>JASHUP010000176.1 GCA_030039915.1 Thermoplasmata archaeon
TTCGCCCTTCAGCACCCTCTGCGGTCGTGGCATTTTCTCCGGGCACCGGCGGCGCTCTCCAAACTGATGGGCGGGAAGGCGACTTCTCGAGAGCTCCATCAGTGGATCGGCGAAGCCGGGGCCATCACCCGCGAGATACAGCGGCGCTTACGCGAAGCGGCGTGGGAACCCGGGAGATTTCCCGGCGCCACCGCGACCCAGGACCGCGGACCGGTCCTCTACGCCATCACCCGAGCGCTTCGACCGGAGGTCGTGCTCGAGACGGGGGTCGCGAATGGTTCGTCCACGTACTACTTTCTGGCCGCCATCAGGGCGAACGGGAGCGGGATGCTCCACTCGATCGACCTTCCGCCGGGCCAGGATCTCAACTCAGAGTATCGGAGGGCCGACGCCATCGATGTCGCAAAGGGTCAGGAGCCCGGTTGGCTCGTCCCCGAGGAGCTCCGACCCCACTGGCAGTTCCACCTGGGCGATACTCGCCTGGTCCTGCCGAAGGTCCTGGCATCGATACCGGCCCTCGGCTTGTTTTTCCACGACAGCGAGCACACGTACGAAGCGATGAGCTTCGAGTACGAGAACGCATGGCCGCGATTGAACCCCGGGGCGATCCTCGGGTCCGATGACATCGGATTCAATCGTGCGTTCTTCGATTTCGTGAAGAACCACCGGACGCCGAAGGTGCTCGTGGGGGGGTTCGGGTTCACTCGCAAGCCGTCCGCGTGAGTGCTCAATCTCGGGCCGCCGAGGTCGTGTCGATATCCTGACGGTGGGGGCTGGCGAGGCGGATCGGCGACGGCGTCACGCGGTCTTGTTGACCCCTTCGTCGCGGCCCGACCCCAAGGCGAACCGGCTCTCTATCGTCACTTCCGACCGATAATCGGAGGTTCGACGCGGACGTACTCTCCCCACCGTTGACTGGCGTGCTCTAGATACCCCCATTCGTCGTCCGTGAGGAGCAGTCGAGGAAGAGGACCCTCGACGCCGAGAGCGCGCCAGTCCCCGCGCAGGAGGGAGTCAAGGATGGCCTCACGGAAGTACAAGTAATTGTTCCGGTCCAGAACGAAGGGCCGGATCGGACGGAGCCGCGCCCCGGCCGCCGTGAGAGTAAAGAACACGCGCAGGGCGAACCGCCGGGCGGCCGGCTTTCGGCGGTTGAAGGCCATCAGATCGCGCACTCGATAGTTCGAACCGATGAGCTGGTCGCGCTGGACGGCGTAGATGCGTCGTAGGCGGGCGAAGGACGACCCTCCGACATAGCGCATCTGCCGGTCGAAGGCCGTGAGCGAGCGGGACTGGGAGACGGCGAGAGGCATGGGGTAGGCCAGCAGGCCGGAGCGCGCGACCACGCGGGCATAGAGGTCGATGTCTTCGCCGCCGATCAGGTCCCGCCAGCCGCCGGCCGCGACGACGGTCTCCCGGGGCAGTGCGCAGATCTCGGAGAAGAGCATGCGCCCGGTGCCGAGGCGCAGATACGCTCGAAGTATGGCGGCATAGGCGGCGTCGTACTCGATACTCGTATCGAACGGGACGATCGTACTCCCCGAACTCGCCTCGAAGGCCCTCCGGCGACCGTATCCACGGTTCCGCTCAGTGTGGGTGACGAGCCGGAATTCAGGGCTCGAGCGGGCGCGTTCTTCGAGCATCGTCCGGGCTCCGTCGTGACTCGGCCCGTCGGCCACGACCACCTCGAACGGCACTCCGAGCGCGGCCGCCATTGTGGACACGCTCTGAAGGGAGGCGGGAAGGCGGTCGACGGTGTTGAGGTTGGTCGCACAGAAGGAAACCCGGACGGCCTCGCCCATCGCAAGCGGGAGTGGCGAGCCGGACGAAATCAACTTGACGGTCGTCGGCCCGCTCCTTCCGGCGACATTCTAAAGTGCGGGTTGCCCTCGCCGGGCGGGACTCGCCAAGGTGGATCGGATGACGACGGCTCGTCAGGACGCGCACGCGGCATCGCCGAGCCCATCGCCGTTCCTCTCCGTCGTGGTCACGGCATACCGGCGTCGGCAGTACCTGCTCGAGGCCGTCCGCTCGGTGGTCGCGAACTCGATCGACCCCACGACCTACGAGATCGTCGTAGTGAAGGACTTCTCGGACCCCGACACCGACGCAGAACTCCTCCGTCTCGGCCCTCAAGTCCGCCTCGTCACCGTGGACCTCCCCCGCCTGGGGGATTCCCTGGCACGGGGAATCGAGGAATCCCGTGGCGAGGTCCTCGTCTTCCTGGAGGATGACGACCGGTTCCTGCCCAACAAGCTCGGCTCGGTCGACGCGACGTTCCGGGGGGACCCGACGCTCGGATTCCTTCGGAACGCCTACCGGGCCATCGATGCCGAAGGACGACCCGTGGAGGCCTGGGAGAGGTTCCGTCCCGTTCCTCCCACCGGCCGGTCGATCGACCCGCGTGCGTCGGTCGGGGACGAGATGAGCTGGGTCTTCCGGTTCTCCCCGAACGTCAACGTAAGTACGATGGCGATGCGGGCGGACGTCGTCCGCCCCTGGCTCAACGACTTGCGATCGGTCACGGCGGCCCTCGACTCGTTCCTGTTCACGACTGCGCTGGTCTCCGACCGAACGTTGCGGATCGAGTCCGAACGCCGGAACGAGTACCGCGTGCATGCCAGCCTGAGTCATTCCGCCATCGGAGACTCTCGCGGAGATCTCGACCTTCGTGACACGGCGCGTTCCCTCCCCACGGCCCGGCTGATGACCCGTCTCGCTCGTCAGCGTCCCGGTCACCCACTCGCCGAGCGGTTCGCTCGGGCCGTCGAGCTGGAGGTCGAGGTCACGGTCTTCCTCCTCGACCCGGCCGTTACGCTCGGACCGGACGAGTGGCTCGCGTTCCTACGCTCGGCCCTCATCCGACGTCAGCGGTACCTCCTCGTGCCCTGGGCGTACTGTCTCTATCGGTGGATCTCCCCCCGCCGGGCGGTCGACGCGTACCGCCGTCGACGGTCGCGGACGCTCCGCCTGGCCGCGGGCACGCCGTCATCCTAACCCGGGAGCGAGGTCCGGCCTCCGCCGGGAAGCCTCTTCCGCGTGGAGGGATGCCCCTTGGACGCATGGAATCGGACCCCCACGACGAACGGAGCGCCGGGTCGCCGTCGATCGGGCGAACCCCTCGCGTTCACGCGGCCCTGCTCATGTGCGAGAACTGCGGTGAGGAGACCCCGCATCGAATCCTCCGCATGGCGCCGATCCGGGCGCGCTCGACGGGCCACCTTTCCGGAACCGCTCGGTGCCGCAAATGCGAATGGACCCATCGATTCGAGTTCATCGCCCCTTCCACGGTCGAGGTAGCCGAGGTCGTGTCCGAGGGCCCTCGTTCGATTCACCGGCGAGTGGCGCTTCCTGCGGGCGAACCCATCGAGGTCGGGTCGTCTGTACGGGACCGCGACGGATCCCTCACGGTCGAGCGAATCGATTCGCGGACGGGCCGGTCCCTTCACTCCGCAAAGCCGGAGGAAATCGGCACGATCTGGCTCACCCGAAACGTGGGGGCTGTCGTCCCGGTCTCGGTCATCGAGGGCGCGCGGACATGGACCGACCGGCTGACCGTACCTCCGACCTCGTGGCTGGGGGTCGGCGATGCCGTGAGCGTCCGATCCACTCCGCTACGGATCGTCGGTCTGCGCGCCCGAGGCCGCACGTGGCGCCTTGCCGGGGACGGCTTCGCGGCGTCCGAGATCCAGCGAGTCTACGCCCGCCGCGCCGATACCCCTCCCGCCGGAAGGAGGGCCTGGAGCACGGGTCGGGGAAGGCCGACCTCGCGGACCAGAGAAACCTCGACCGCCGACCGTTCTCCTTCGGGGCCGGGAGTCAGCAGGAAAAGGAGCTTCCCACGGGCTCGCAGGGCGGAGGGCGGAGCCGCCGACCAGAGCGTTTCCCCTTTGTAATCCACCGTCCCAAGCCCGATCTCGAGCGGAAGGTCGCGGAGCACGTGCTTCGTGCCGTGGATTACCCAGGCACCGCGGGCGACGAACTCTCCGCTCGCCGCCTGCTTGGAGACCTTGTCGGCCTCGACCCAGAACGCCTCTGCGGAGGCGAGGCCAGCCCTCCACGCCTTCGAGAATGCGACCGCCCACTGCGCGGCCTCTCGCAGGGTCGTCTCGCCCAAGGGAGGTTCGCCGGGGGCCGCGTGCTTGACGACGACGCTCGCCGCACCGTGAAGGTCCGCGTGGACGTAGAAGTCGCCTTCCTTCAGATTTCGCCGAACGACCAGGTCGTTCGACGAGGCGTCCCGGCCCGCGATCACGATGCCTCCTTCGGAACTCATGAACCAACGATACCGCTCGAACCACGCGATACGTCGGCGGTGGGCGGTGTCCGTGGCGCGCGACGGTTGCAGAGGCTCAGAAGGCGGTGTCGACCGCGCGGCCGCCAGTTTCGCTTCGGCCTCCGCGATCGCCCCCATCGCGCCCGTGCGCTTCGCCTGGGCGCGTTTCGCCTCCTCGAAGAGACGTTGCGCGGCGACGCGCGGCGACTCGCCCAAGCGCAACGGGACCGTCCGGTCGCCCAGCCGGACCTCGATGGTAGACCCCTTCGCTTCGGATCCGCTGGTGGCCGTCAGAGCGGCTTCCGCCGCGGAGAAGTGGTCGAAGATGGCGGTCGCATCGGCCTTGAGACCCTCGATCCGGACCTCGAGCTCGACCACCGAGGCCCGTTGGCGCTCGAGTTGGTGCTCGAGGTCCTTCACCGTCCGGGAGCGATGTTCTTCTTCTGCCGAGGGGGGGGCGGAGACGAGCGTCGGGAAATACTCGACGGCGGCCGCCGAAAAAGTGGGCCGAACGATCTCCTCCACTTCGGCCCATCCGGACCAGCGACGCGACCGATAGGGGGTCGCATCCACCGCGACGCCCGAACGAAGGTAGAGGAAGCCGGAGGGGTGGTCCCCCACCTCGAGCATCAGGTTCTGGAGCACGCGGTGCAACTCGGGGCCGACGCGGCCGGCGTTCGACGAGGCCGGCGCGGCGCCATCCCAGCCCCCGCGGGCGATGACCTCTTCGGCGAGCGGTCCGCCGAGTGCCAGCCGCGCGGCGAGGGTGCTCGCAAGGTCCGTTCTCGACCGCGTGAGCTCGGCCTCGATCTCCGCAACGCCGACGGTCCAAGGGTCCGTGCGGACCGGGGGTCGCGCGTACTCGGCTCCGATGGACACCGTGCGGTGGGCCCAGCGTCGGGGATGCGCCACGGCGACAATCTTCGGGCCTCGGGCGACCACCAGGTTTCCGGAGCCGAACATCTCGAGCGCGAGTAAGATGGGGTCCGGCTCGTCCGAACGTCGAAAGATGAGCTCGAGGAAACGCTCTCCCCCCGGATTCGGAACGGACTCGAGCACGGCTCCTTCGAGGAGGCGACGCAGCTCGCGCGCGAAGGGGGAGAGCTCCTCCCCGTGCGTGCTCGTCTCACCGAGATAGGCGGCGTAGCGGCCCGGCACGAGGAGAAGCTCTCTCCGTCCCTCCCGCGGCACTCGGAAGGTGACCGACCACCCGCCTCTCGGCAGGTCGAAGGCCTTGTCGACGCGAGCGCGCGACGTGGCCCGAAGTTCGTGGACCAGCGCGAGGGTGTCGAGCGAGGTGAACCGGTCCTTCGGAGTCGGAACGCCCGCCATTGCCGAGAACCCCCCGGACCGGAGGCGCCACCCGCCGCCACGCATTAAGAGTTCGTCGTGCTCCGGCCGAGCCATGTCGCGCACTCCCCCGGCCGACGCCACGGCTTGGCGGGAACGGGCTCGGTCGTTCGCCCACCGCGCGGTCGAGCCGCTGGCCCCTCGGATCGACCGGGAAGATCGACTTCCCGGCTCCCTCGTCCGCGAGCTCGCCGAGGAGGGATTCCTCGGCCTGGGTATCCCGGAGCAGTGGGAGGGCCACGCCGGAGACACGCGGTCCCTATCCGCGGTGCTCGAGGAATTATCCCGGGCCAGCGCCGCGGTCGGCGTCCTGGTCGCGGTCCATCTGTCGGTCTGCGCCGCGCCGATCCTCACCTGGGGCACCGACGCGCAGCGTACTCGCTTCCTCGTCCCGCTCGCCCGAGGAGAGCAGGTGGGCGCATTCGGCCTCACGGAACCGAACGCGGGCTCGGACACCGCGAGCCTGCGGACCCGATACGTACGGGACGAGTCCGGTTTCCTCCTGAACGGAGCGAAAACGTTCATCTCGAACGCGGCGAGCGCCGGGGTCATCCTGGTGTTCGCGACCTCCGACCCCGGCCGGGGGCATCGGGGAATTTCCGCCTTCATCGTTCCTCCAGGAACCGGCGGGTTCTCGGTGGTCCGTCGTCTCGAGAAGCTCGGGCTGCGCGGGAGCGAGACCACGGAGCTCCTCCTCGAGGACGTCCGTCTTCCCACCGATGCCCTGCTCGGTCGAGAGGGAGAGGGTCTCCACGTCGCCCTCGGAGCGCTGCAGGGAGGCCGCATCGGAATCGCGAGCTGCGCCCTCGGCGTCGCCGACGCCGCGTTCGAGGAGATGCGGCGATCGGTCGCGGCCGACGATGCCGATTGGAAGCGGACCCTCCTCGCCCGCGCGTTCGTCGAGCTCTCCGCCGCGCGCGCCCTGGTGACGCAGGCGGCAGCGGCGAAGGACGCGGGCGCCCCCTACGAGGACGACGCTTCGGTCGCGAAGCTCGTGGCTTCCCGGGCCGCCGTGGCGATCGCTTCCGTCGGTGTGGACGTCGCCGGCGCTGCGGGAGCGATCTCGGGCGCGACCGCCGAACGGCTCCTGCGCGACGCGCGCGTCTTCCCGATCGTCGAGGGAACGACGGAAATCCAGGAGATGATCCTCGCTCGGAGCCTGCTCGCTCCCGACCGCGGACGAAACCCTTTGTAGCGAACCGGACTCCGAGCGTCGATGCCGTCGCGCCCAGACACTCCTCGGAGGTCTTCTCGCGGTCCCTCGGGTGCTGAGCGCTCGGTCCCGCTCGAGGAAACGGCTCTCGACCTCCCGCTGCAGGGGGTCCTTCGGGCCGACGGAATCGCCTCGCTCTATCCTCCGCAGGCCGCCGCGGCCGAGCCGGTCCTCGCCGGTAGGAGCGTGCTGCTGGCCTGTCCGACGGCGAGCGGGAAATCGCTCGTCGCCTACCTCGCCCTTCTTCGCGCGGTCCGCGAGCACCGGACCGGGCTCTACCTCGTGCCCTTGCGGGCGCTCGCCCACGAGAAAGTCGAAGAGCTCGAAAAGTTCGAAGAGCTCGGTCTCAAGGTCGGTATCTCGATCGGCGACTTCGACCTACCGGCGGAAAAGCTCGAGAAGCTCGACGTGCTCGTCGCAACCAGCGAAAAGGCGGACGGGCTCCTCCGTCGGGGAAGCCCCTGGCTGGACCGGCTCGGCGTCGTGGTCGCCGACGAGGTGCACCTCCTCCGCGACCCGGAGCGCGGACCGACCCTCGAGGTGAGCCTGACCCGCCTTCGGCGCAATTACCCGGACCTCCAGATCGTCGCGCTCTCGGCCACCGTGAGCAACTCGGAAGAGGTCGCCGAATGGCTCGGAGCCGACCATATCGCTTCGGAGTTCCGTCCCGTTCCGCTGAAGTTCGGAGTCTACTATGACGGGCGGATCACGTTCACCGACCTGTCGGTCCGGGACGTTTCCCCCCCCGGTGAGGCGGTGCCCCGGCTCGTCCGCACCGTCGTCGAGGAAGGTGGCCAGGCGCTCGTGTTCGTGAACAGTCGGAAATCGAGCGAGCAGCTCGCCGAATCCCTGATCCCGACCGTACGCGGCCTCCTCGCGACGGAAGAACGAGCGCGGGCGAAGGCCGCAGCCGCGGAGCTCTCGACGATCTCCGACGAGGAGACCGAGGGCATCCGACGGCTCACCGGCCTACTTCCGAACGGGGTCGCCTTCCACAACGCATCGCTCACCAACCCCGAGCGTCGCGTGGTGGAGCATGCGTTTCGGGACCGTGCGCTCAAGGTCCTCGTGGCGACTCCCACCCTGGCCGCGGGCATCAACCTCCCGGCCCGCCGAGTGATCGTCCGCGACACGAACCGCTACGACGATCGGCTCGGCGTGCAGGCGCCGATCCCCGTGATGGAAGTCCATCAGATGCTGGGTCGCGCGGGTCGGCCGCGCTACGACCCCGTGGGGGAGGCCCTCCTGCTCGCTCGGACTCCGGAGGACGAGGACCGGATGATGGATCGGTACCTCTCCGCGACCCCCGAGGCGATCCAGAGCCGACTCGCGGCCGAACCGGCCCTGAGGATGCATCTGCTCGCGCTGGTCGCGAGCGGAGCGGTCACGACCAACTCCGACCTCGAGGGATTCTTCGCCGCCACCTTCTACGGTCGAACCCTCCCGCTTTCCGAGCTGCACAGTAAGGTCGCGACGGTCCGACGCTTCCTCGAGCGGAACGACCTGCTCGTGCCCGGCGACGCGCTCCGTGCGACGCGGTTCGGCGAGATGACGAGCCAGCTGTACCTCGACCCATTGAGCGCGATCGTACTGCGCGATGTACTGACCCGTGCCCCCATTGGTGTCGGGGTCTTTCCGCTCCTTGCCGCGGTGGCCGCCACGCCCGACCTGCCTCCGCTGTTCTTGCGACGGGGCGAAGAGGCTGACCTCTTGAGCCGGTTCTCGGACGAGGCCGAGGAGCTCCTAGTAAAACCGGAAGAGGACCCGCTCCACCTGGACCTCGAGGCCTTTCTCTCGACCCTCAAGACCGCCGCCGTCCTGGAGGCATGGGTCGCCGAGGAGCCGATCGTCGAGATCACCCAGCGCTACGGCATCGGCGCCGGGGACCTGCGCTCCAAGGTGGAGGATGCCGACTGGTTGCTCTTCGCCGCCGGCCGACTCGCCACCGTGTTCCAGCGCCGAGTCGGGCGTTCGATCGACGATCTATCGTTCCGCGTCCGCTACGGAGTCCGCGAGGAGCTGCTCGACCTCGTGCGGCTCCGCGGGATCGGCCGGGTTCGGGCGCGGCTTCTCTACCGTGCTGGATTTGCCGACCGGGAATCGTTGCGGAGCGCTCCGATCGACCGGATCGAGCAGGCGCTGCGTTCGCGCCGGCTCGCGGAAATGGTCGTGAGCCAGCTCAAGCCACGTCCCGGAGGTGGTCGAGAGCCGCCCGGTCCGGCTCCGAGCCCTCCCCGGAAAGCCCCGGAGCGGACGTCCCGCTCCACGGTCCGTCGCTTGGACGACTTCCCAGACGATGGGTCGTCGTGACCCACTCGTCGACCGGCGTGAGCACGCGTACCACGGAGAGCGTACCTCCGTCTCCTCCGGGCCGTATCTCTCGACGGACGTACCCCGCCTGCTCCAAGCGGACGATCCGCCGCCAGAGGGTGGTGGTCGGCAGCGGCCGAACGCCCTGGGCGCGGGCGAGCTCCGCCTCGAGGCGCTTCACGTCGGCGAGGCGCGCCGGCCGACCCTGAGCGGCGAACCCGATCGCCCGTACCACATGGGGTTCGACCGAAACCCCGCTCCGCCGGATCGAGTCGAGCACGTCGGCCCCCTCCCGGAACGAGGTCCCGAAGATTTCGCGACGAACGAGGTCCATCGCGCGACGCGCGCCGCCTCCCTCCTCGACCGCGCGTCGAACGATCTCCTCCGCGAATCCCGCGGGTGAGGGGTGGCCGACCGCCCGCTCCACCCGGTCTCGGACGATCTCGCGGAGGGCGACGAGCTCGTACGGGGGGACCGATACGAACGGCGAGAGCGTTACCCGAACGTCCAGGGCGCGTTCAACGCCCACGAGCCCCTCGACCGTACCCGCCACGATGGTCCAGAGCGGTGGGAGTCCGCTCTCGCCCTCGGGCAGGAAGCGGTCGGGCTCGGCAAAGCCCCGCAGCACCGGACCGAGGTCCGGGCTCCCGAGGCCCACGTCGTCCAGAACGACCACGGTCGGTCGCCCCTCGCGCCGAAGGCGTCGGAGCAGGCCGGCGAGGATCTCCGGGGCGGGGAACCCGCGCCCGTCGAAGCCGTCGTCGAGCCGCTGGAGGAGAGCGGTCACCACTCCGTGGGGGCCCTTCAGAAACGGAACCCGAACCGAGAGGACCCGCGGAAACGGCTCGCCCCGGGCCGCGCGCACTCGGTCGGCGACCTCGCGCGCGGCGCGACGAGCGACGGTGGAGGTTCCGGACCCGGACGGGCCCGCGACCCCGACGAGCCACGGCCCGGGCGTGCCGGGCGTAGGGGGGTCGAGCCGGCGAACCACCTCCGCCACTTCTCGGGCGCGCCCGAGCGCGACGGGCGGGAGCCACTCTCGGGCGAGGACCTCGGCATGCGCGGTCGGCTGCATGAGTGGATGAATAACTATGGATTATAAGAATACTGTTTACCCGCCCCTACGACCGCTGAAAAGTGCTAAGCCCCCGGGAGCATCGCGGGGGCGATGGCTGCCGCGACT
>JASHUP010000177.1 GCA_030039915.1 Thermoplasmata archaeon
TAGAGCTCGGGGAACACCGCGAGGTCGGCGTGCGTCGATCGCACGATCGCGTCGACCCGCTCCGCGTTGCGGCTCACTTCGCCCGCCACCGGGGCGAGCTGCGCCAACAGGATCCGCATCAGTAGAAGTAGCGACGCACGGAGATGAGGTAGACGAACAGGACCACGAAGATGAGGAAGAGGACGGTGATCGAGCCGGTGAAGAACAGGTAGGCCGACGTCGCGAACACGAGGACGAGCGTCGTCCAGAGGGCCCAGGTCTCCTGGCGCCAGAGCGAGGTGGCGATGCCGATGAGGGCCGCTCCCAGGATCGCGAGGATCGCCGCGCCGTAAAGGTCGATCGACTGGAAGATCTCGAGGGAGGCCGGAACGACCTCGCCGGCCACCGTCGCGAGCAGGAAGAGGAGACCGGCGAGGAGCATCACGACGCCGAACGCCGCGGTCAGGACCGAGACGATCGCCACCCCGAGCGGAAGGCGGGGCCGCACCGGCGTCGGTTCCCAGGACGGAGGAAGATGGTCGAACTGGACCGGGGTCCCCGTGGAGGCGCCCGGTGCGTTCGCCGTGGAGGTTCCGCTCATATCGGGGCCCGACCGCGGAGTCGATCCCGGAGAGGGAAGATGTACCTTTCGCTCGAAACGCCGGGATCTAGAACCGCCGCTCGGCCGCGCCGTGGGCGAGCCGCTCGAGCAAGCGTCGGTACGGGCCCTCGGGCACCGGTTCAAGCGCCCGAATCGCCCGGTCGGCCCACTCCCTCGACTCCTGAGCGACCGCCGACTCCGCACCGGCGAGGTCGGTGAGCTCCCGAAGTCGGAGGAGATGTTTCGTGCGTTTGCGACGGTGCTGGAACAGTTCCTCGAACTCGCTCTGTCGACGCGAGTCGAGCCGACGGTACGCCTCGAGCGAGACGAGGGTCGGATTGCCCTCCCGGAGGTCGGTGTAGAGCGGCTTCCCGAGAAGGTCGGGGTCCCCGTAGACGTCGAGCAGATCGTCCCGGATCTGGAACGCGATACCGACCGCTTTCCCGTAGGTCTGCAGCGCGTCGACGGTCGACGGAGGGGCCTCGGCGATCTCGGCCACTGAAGCGAGCGCCGCGCCGATGATCGCGGCGGTCTTCCGCTCGACCACGCGGAAGTAGTGCTCCCGGCCCGAGGTGAGGTCGAAGCGGCTCGCGTCCTGGAGGACCTCCCCTTCGACGAGGTCGGCGCACGCCTCCCCGCAGCGCAGGATGATCGACTTGGGGTACTCGGCCGCGAGCTCGAACGCACGGACGAAGAGGTAGTCGCCCCCGACGATGGCGAGCGGGACGCCGAAGGCCCGCGGCATCGACGGGCGACCCCGGCGAGTCTCGGCGTGGTCGATGACGTCGTCGTGCGCCAGCGTCGCCGTGTGGATCAGCTGGAACGCCGCGGCGAGCGAGTGGATCGGGGAGGTGGAATCGGCCCCCAACGCGCGGAAGACGACGGCCATGAGGAGAGGTCGCACCCGCTTCCCTCCCATCGAGACCGCGTAGCGCGCGGACTCGGTGAGCTGAGCGTAGCGGGACCCGAGGACCTGGTTGATCCGCCAGTCGACGTCCGAGAGGTCCCGCACGAGGACCGGAAGAAGCGGCGAGAGCTCGAGCGCGGTCTCTTGCCCGAAGGTCTGGGTCACGAGCGATTCGAGCGACGGCTCGATCGGCTCCCCGACGCTCGGCGCGGTCACGAGTTCCTCCCGAGGCGCGAGGGCCAGCGCAGCCGCATCATCGCATCGAGACCCGATGCCCCGATATAGCGCATGCCTAGGGCCAGGAGGAAGTCGGGGCGGGCGAACCACTCCCCGAAGTGCTGGATCCGGGCGGCGCGCTCGAGGGGCCCGAAGAGCGCCGCCCTCCAGGCGTCATCGTACGCGGCGAGCGGGGTCCCCGTGCGCGCGTGCGCCGCGGCGACGGTCCCCGCGAGCCAGCCGCTCAGCATCGCGGTGGGAATCCCTCCCCCGTTCGTGGCCATGACGAGGTTGGCGGCGTCCCCGGCGAACAGCGCGCGACCGCGGACGAGGCTCTCGGGCGGAGGACCGACCGGCACCCACCAGCTGGTCTTCGCCCGGGCCGGACCGAGGTGGTGCTCCGTGAGGAACCGATCGAGGAGGCCACCGAGCGACGCGTGGGCGGGGAGGGCGGCCACGCCCAGCCCCACGTTCGCGTCGTTCGCCCGGGGAAATCTCCAGGCGTACCCCCCGGGAGCGACGTGGCCGAAGAAGACGTCGATCCGGTCGTCGAGCGGACCGTCCACGGTCGCCGTGATCATGCGGAACAGCTCCCGGCGCGGCGCGAAGCCGACCGACCGCCCCACCGTCGAGATCGGCCCGTCGGCGCCGACCACGACCGTCGCTCGAACGCGCTCGCCACCCGAGGTCTCGACGAAGTCGTCGCGGACCCCGGTGACGCCGAGGGGAAAACGGAGTTCGGCCCCGGCTCCTTCCGCCCGGACGGCGAGCGCCTTATCGAAGGCGCGTCGCGAGACCGTGCAGCCGGCGAGCGGGAAGGAGAACCGGTGCCCGAACGGCGAGACGCAGTCCATCGTCCGCGTCTCCCGCAGCACGCTCGTGGACGGGACCTCGAACGCGCGGGCGACGAGGTCGGAGCAGCCGAAGAGGTCGACGAGCTCGTGCGCGGCGGGGACGAACTCCCCGCACTGCACCGGGTGACCGAGCTCGGGCCGATGGTCGACGAGGAGGGTCGTCGCGCCCGCCTCGGCCGCCGCTCGCGCGGCGAGGGAGCCCGCCGGGCCCGCCCCGACCACGACGACGTCGTATCGATCCATCGCCTCACGCCCCCGCGTTCACGAAGTGCTGGGCGGCGGTCTGGATCGCTCCGAGGACCGGCTGGGGGTAGATGCCGATCGCCACGATCGCGATCGCCGCGAGGGCGATAGCGATGGCGCGGCCGTAGCCGAGCCCGCCCGCCGGAAGGGACGGCGGCTCGGAGCCGCCGACCACCGCGCCGGCGGGCAGCGCCACCGGCTCCGGGCGGTCGAAGTACATCACCTTGAGGACGCGGGCGTAGTAGAACACCGAGAGCGCGCTGTTGAGGAGGCCGGCGACTGCGAGCCAGACGAAGTACCCCTTCGCCTGGACGGCCGCGCTAAAAAGGACGAATTTCGAGACGAACCCGATCGTGAGCGGAACCCCGGCGAGGGA
>JASHUP010000178.1 GCA_030039915.1 Thermoplasmata archaeon
TTTCGCCATCTTTTCCTTCTGACGGAGCTGACTCCGTCATTGGACGTAGGGCGGCCACCTTCGACATAAGGCGGTGTTCCGAGAGAGCGCGCACTCCTTAGACCCCGTGCGACGCTGTCGCACGGAGAGCCGAGGACCGCCCTAAACGATGCGGCCGCCCCGTGCGAGAAGGCGATCGTCGACCGACAGTTCGGCGCCGGCGACAGAGAGGTGCATGTAGAGCGGGGCTCGGGTTGCGCCTCCAAAACCGGCATTTCCACCGATGCCGATGCTGACCGAGGCGCGCTCGTTCTCCTCGAGGCCCGGAGAGATTCGGACGGTCGGGTCGAGTCCGACCTCGATCATGGCGGGACGCGCCCGATATCGACCCGCGTCCTGCCACGCGCGGCGCACCGCCGCGCCGCCCTCCGAGTAGCTCTGGCGGACGAGCCGCCCTCGTCGGAATGTCCATTTTCCGCCGCGGACGGGCACGCCGAGCCGGGTCGACAGGCGGTTCGAGACGAGCACTCCGTCCGCGGTGGTCTCGTCCACGGCCACGTACACGCTCCCGTCCGGGGCGCTGGCCATCGAACCGAACGGCTGGCGGCGGGTGGTCGTGGTCGTCCATCCGAGCGAAAGGACCGGCGCCCGCCCAGCCAGCGCAAGAGTGAGGTCAGTCCCGTTCGGATGTCGAATCCTCACGGCGCGCCCCCGCTCGAAGGCCCGGCGCACCCGTTGCGCGTCCCGGACCATCTCGGCCGGGTCGAGCATCGTGGAGCGGACCACTTCCTTTCGCCACGCCGCGAACGAGACGCCCCACGCACGGGCTGCAGCGGGCGTCACCTGGGCGATCCCCATTCGAATACCGCGCACCCGATGCCGACCCGCGACGCGGTACCACTTCGGATTGAATGCGACCAACCGGTCGGCAACGGAGGACGGAAGACGGGCCATCCGGGCGCGGTCCTCGGGTCCCCAGAAGTAGACGTAAACGTCCGTGTTCTCGAGGGCGCCCCACTCGTGGCCGCCGGGCTCGCCGATGAGGTCATACCGGCGTTCCGAGACTGCAGTCCAGTAGGAATCCTCGTCCTCGTAGTGGAGGAGGGGCCGGGCGCCGAGACGGCGGGACTCCCGAACCATCCCAAGCGCCCAGGGTAGCGCGCTCGGGTAGGTTTCAATCGTGACGTTCTCGCCGGGCTTGAGTTTGAGCCGCGTGGTCAGCACTCGCCGAGCCAACCGGTCGGCCTCGCTCGGGGTCGGTACGGACATGGGACAGGCAAGGAACGGGGGGGCTAAGCTCCTTCGCCCGTCGTGGGCGGAGGTCCTTCGAATCCCGGCACCCGGAATCGAGCGGTCGCGAGCATCTCGATCGAGGAAGGGTACCCCGCATCGGCGTGTCGGGCAACGCCCAGCCCGGGATCGTTGTGGAGCGACCTCCCGATACGGCGGTCGGCGTCGGGAGTCCCGTCCGCAACAACGACCAGCCCCGCGTGGATCGCGTTCCCGATTCCCACGCCCCCTCCGTGATGGACCGAGACCCAGGTGGCGCCGCTCGCCACGTTCAGGAGTGCGTTCAGGATCGGCCAGTCCGCGATCGCGTCGGAACCGTCCCGCATCGCTTCTGTCTCGCGGAACGGGCTCGCGACGCTCCCGGTGTCGTGGTGGTCGCGGCCGATCGCGACGGGAGCCCGAAGAGTTCCGTCGTGAACCAGCTCGTTGACCCGATGGCCAAATTTCTCCCGCTCCCCGTATCCCATGTAGCAGATGCGCGCGGGAAGGCCCTGAAATTGGACTCGCTCCGAGGCCAACCGGATCCACCGGCATAGGTGCTCATTCGACGCGAACTCGGAGAGAATCATGCCGTCGATTTGTCGAATGTCTTCCGGCTCCCCGCTGAGAGCGAGCCAGCGGAACGGACCGCTGCCCACCGCGAACAGCGGTCGGATGTATCGAGGGACATACCCCGGGATGTCGAACGCGTCGCTCACGCCGGCGTCCCGGGCTTGGGTGCGAAAGTTGTTCCCGTAATCGAAGGCCCTGGCTCCCTTCCGCCGGAGCTCGAGGATCGCCCGCGCCTCGGTCGCCAGAGATTCGCGAACGCGCTGAAGGTACTCCGCCAGGTTGGCTTCCCGGGCTTCCCGTGCCTCCTCGACCGTCATGCCGAGCGGGATGTAACCGACCCGAAGGTCGTGTGCGGCCGTTTGGTCACTGACGACGTCCGGAACGACCCCCCGGCGAACGATCTCCGGATAGACCTCCGCCGCGTTGGCCCGAAGCCCGACCGAGAGAGCACGCCGCTCCCGCACCGCTCGTTGTACCCGGTCGAGCGCGTCGTCGAGGTCAGCCGCCTCCTCATTGAGATATCGGTGCTTTAGCTGACGTTCGATCGCGCGAGGGTCGACATCGACGATCAGTCCTGCGCCGCCCAGCATCGTGAGGGCGAGCGGCTGCGCTCCCCCCATCTCACCGAGACCCGACGTGAGCATCCAACGGCCGGTGAGATTAGGGGCCCCGAACTCGGTCCGGGCGAGGGCAGCGAGCGTCTCGTATGTCCCCTGGAGGATTCCCTGGGTCCCGATGTAAACCCAGCTCCCCGCCGTCATCTGGCCGTACATGGTGAGGCCCCGTGCTTCGAGGTCCCAGAAGACTTCGTCCGTCGCCCAGCGAGGAACGAGGAGGGCATTCGCGATCAACACGCGAGGAGCGTCGGAGTGCGTCGGAAAGACTCCCACCGGCTTTCCAGATTGGATGAGGAGAGTCTCGTCGTTTCCGAGAGTCTTCAACGCCGCGACGATCCGATCGAACGACTCCCAATCTCGGGCCGCCTTCCCTCGCCCCCCATAGACGATGAGGTGCTGGGGGTCTCGCGCCACCTCCGGGTCGAGATTGTTCATCAGGAGGCGAAGCGCCGCTTCGGAGCCCCACCCCCGGCACGACAACGCGCTACCGCGCGGGGCGCGCACCACTCGATCGGATACCAGCGTTCGGGCCATCGGGCCGGGCACACCGGCTCCGCCTAAGTAGGCTTCTCGTCCGTCCCCTGCCGGGCGTTCGGTCTGAACCCCGCGGTGCGGACCAGAGCCGGGTCACCGTCCTCCGAACGCAGCGCAGGTCGCGCTTCGGGTTCGCGGATTCCCGCCGCCCGTCGGATCGAAGGGAGCAGGTTCTCCCCGGGGTGTTCCTTTTGAGCGAAAGATTGTAGTCGTGGGCATGTCCGCGTCGTTACCCTGGTCCTCAGCGCCGACCGCCCCTCCCTCGAACGACCCCAATGAGCTGCTCCGCCATATCGACCAGACCACCACTCAGACCTTCCACTGGGTGAGACTTGGCTTCATCGTCGTGATCGTGCTGCTGCTCCTCGTGGTAGTCGGCTTCTAGCCGACCCACGACAGACCCCGCACCTCGTTCGCGTTGCCCTCCGGTGGTTCGATGCCCGCCGACCTCGCGTGTGCCTGCTGCACTTGTTCGAGCTGCTGTAAATGCTGCGCCTGCTGCTCCGTCGAGCGCGCCTGCTGCCCTACCTGTCCGCCGGCTCACCGGGAGTGAACCGGACCGCTGCGGCGTCGTTCGACGGCGCCGCCCTCCGTGGGTCCTCGCTCCCGGCCGGGCCGCTTCAGACTTTCCGTGGCAAAATCCGTAGATGACCCTGGTCGTCCGAGACGCTTCCTGCTTCCGCGGTCAGGTGCCACTTCCGTCGACCGTCCGGCAGGACGTCTTCCGTGGTGTGGCACGGGACTTCGAAGAGAACCGATTTCGCGAGGCGTTCCTGACCATCAATCAGGACGCGCCACTTGAGCTCACCGCCAGCCGATTTCTCCCATTCAGTGTTGAAACGGATCTGGACTCGCATGCCCTGTTTGTGACCGAACGCGCTCAGCCTTCGCCAGTTTTAAAGATTGAGTCCCGCAAGCACCATGCGCCCCCGGAGAGCGCCGTCTACGAGAACGGACCGGGCGCAGACCGGCTCGACACCCAACCTGCGCGAGAAGGCTCCGGGACAAGAATGGGTCCACGGCTACTCGAGGGCAGATCGGGAACCGCCCCTCAGTGCCCGGTGAAGACCGGTGGTCGCTTCTCGAAGAACGCCCGAAGGCCTTCCTTGTAATCCTCGCTATCGTAGATTTGCCGGCGAATAGCCTGGAGCCGCTCGTACGTACCGGCGCCGAGGGGACGTGCGGCCGAGAGTTCTCGCAGTTCCTGCTTCAGGAGCGAGATTACGAGAGGGGAGTTCCGTCCGATATCCGCCGCCACTTCCGCTAGCGCAGAGTCGAGGAGCTCGGCGGGTACGACCCGGTTGACCACGCCGGCCTGTAGCGCCCGGGTCGCCGACACGGGCTGGGCGCGGAACAGCATCTCCTTGATGAAGACCATGCTCACCGACTGCATCAGGTTCAGCACTCCGACGAGGTCGTAGGGGAGACCGATGCGGGCGGGCGTGATCGCGAACGTGGCGGTCTCCGCAGCGATCACGAGGTCGCAGGAGGTCACCAGTTCGAAGGCACCGCCCCAGACTCCTCCTTCCACCAAGGCGAGCACGGGGCCCGGGAACTCCTGGATCTGACGAATCGCGCCGCGCATGGGGTCGCCATACGTGAGCGGGTCGCGGCCTCCCCGGGGCAATTCTCGAACATCGTGCCCCGACGACCAGGTCGTGACTCCCTTCGGCGCTCGGATGACGACCATCCGGACCTGCGTATCCCGAAGCAACCCCAGTCCCTGGACGAGCTGCGCTAAAAGGGCCGAGCTGAGCGCGTTCCGTGTCGATGGGTCGTTGAGCGTGAGGATTCCCACATGGTCGGCATGCGTCACTTCGACGAGAGCCATGGAGGCAATCATCGCGGTCGCGCCCTTAAACGACGCGACAACTGGTCGCCTCGGCTCGGACCGAGCCAGAGCCCGTTTTCCGACGACGGGCGTTTCGTTGGAGGAGCCTTCGCCTCGACGGCTCGAGTTGGCGCCGATCCGTCGAGCAAGGAGGGTGCTCGGACATTAGGCAAACCGTCGCAGGAGAAGCCGGGCCAATATCCAGGACTGGCCGAAACCATGCGGGTCGGGGCCGAATCTGCCGGAGCCGGGCACGCCGACAGACCGCTGGCCACCGATCAACTTCCTTTGGCACGTTGTTCTCGCCATCGTTGGTTTCATCGTGTCCGCGACGACCTGCAGGGCCGCCGAGCACAGCGGATGCGGCCCACGAGTCCCGAAGTCCCTGACGAGCGGCCTGCCCGAGGCGTCGCGCGAGGGCATGGGCGGCAAGCGGCGCGGGAGCGATGCAGCCGGCCGTAGTTCACGAGCAGCCAAACAGAACTCGAAGTCCGACGCGAGAAGACATATCCCGGTGGGAGACTGGCCCGAAGGCCGAGGCATCCCGTTGAGCGCAGCCGTCGCGGAGTCCGAGTTCCAACGGTCCCATCGGGATCTTCGATCCCCGCTCCTCAAGGTCGGCTTCGTGAATTGCCCGCTGGAGACCTCGATGGGGGTCCTGGGGAAGAAGTGGACGCTTCTCCTCATCCGTGATATCGGTGCCTACGGCGTCGACCGGTTCAGTGGACTTCGGAAGTCGCTTCCCGCGATCCCGTCCAAAGTGCTGGCGACCCGTCTCAAGCAACTCGAACGCGAGGGATTCCTCCGGCGCACCGTGGAGAAGGGCACTCCTCCGAAGGTGATTCGCTGGTCGCTCACGGAGAAGGGGATCGACGCGATTCGCGTCGGGATGATGATGAGCGCGTTCGGCTCGCGATGGTGTCCCGACTCGGTTTTCGAGGACAAGCGACCCAGAACCCTTCGGGAGCTCTACACCCCGGAGGCGCTCGACCTCTTCCTACAATGTGTGTGAATGAGGAACGGAGTCTCTCCACGAACCTCTGGAGCCTCGGTTACTGCGCTCGGGTTCCACAGCTGACCGTTTCGCTCGTGAACCGGGGGCTGCGGGGTATGGTGTCTATCCGCTCACTTTTGGCCTTATCCCACCCGCGAATTATCATCACCCCGGCAGTGAAGTGAGTCCCATGTCACCGATGATCGACGTATACGCCCGCGAGGATCTTTTCCCGGAGGGTGCGGACCGAAAGTTAGGCGAGGAGCTTACCCTCGCTGTGTTGCGCGCGGAGGGTGTGAAGAGCCCCGGCCCGTTCCACCTCAACAACACCGCGGCCTACATTCACCGTCTTCCGCCGAGTGCGGTGCACACCGCGGCGACCGACGCCGCCCGCACGGTCCGGGTCCAGGTCATCACCCCGCCCTCGGCGCTCTCCCGCGACGGTCAGAAGCAGCTCGTGAAGGAGATCACGGAGATTGTCACGCGGGTATCGCAGGACCCCACCCAAGCCGGTCGCACGTGGGTGCTCCTCACGGAGGCGGCGGAAGGTGGCTGGGGCCTCAGCGGAACGGCGTTCGGCAAGGAAGAGTTTGCGGCGTTGGCCGCCAAAGCGGCGGCGTCTCGCGCCGCCCGCCCACTGTAGACGGCGTTCGCTACAGGAGGGGTCCCGTGGGCTTCTCTTCCTCTCTCGGATCCGCTCTCCGAAGATCGTGGTAACAGACCTTACAACGCTTGGGACTGGGGAGCAGATCCTTCGGAAGGCAGAGGCACAGGCACTCCGTCGGAGCTCCGCCCTCCTCGTCGGCACTACCGGTCGAAGTACAGAGGTCGCACATCACCGGGAGGACTCCTTCGGCAGGATAACGGCATCGTCGCTTCCTCGGCTCCAAACGGGTTTGATGCGCCGAAGCGTCGGACCCCGGAACGCGCCGCATCGGCTCCCAGGTCGAGATCGAAGATCCGGCCGCGTTAAATCCGGCCGCCCAACCCCGCGGGGCAGAACGTTACGTCATCTTATTCTCTGCGTCCTCGGTCATTCGTTCACCTCAGCCGGGTCGGCGCGGAACCTGAACGATCACGGCTTGATCGCCTTCGATCCCGTCGACCCGGACGGAGGACGCCCCTTCGGCGAGGATTCCGTCCCCGGGTGCGAGGGGGTGTCCCTCGACCTTTGGGGAACCTTCGAGTCCGTATGCGACGACTCGAACGCCCGGCGGTACTCGAAGGTCCACGCGGTCAGGCTTCAGGAAGGCCAGGTGCGACATCTCCAGCCCCACCGAGGAAACTGCCGGAGCTCCGCTCCCCACGAGCGACAACCACCGCAGCCGGTCGGAGTGTGGACGGCGTGGGACCGCCCGAAGGATTTGAAGGGGTGGCGACCCCGGTGGGATCGGATGGGGAAGTTCAACGACCGTCGCCACATACCTCGAGAGCACCCCGTTTTTCGCCACCAGGTCGTGGCGGCTGGAGTCGAACGAGGAGAGTAGGATCACCGTTCCCGCGGTGATTTCCCGCTCGGAGCCGGAGTCATCGAAGTACGTCGCCTCGCCTTCGAGGAGATAATTCACGATCTCCTGTCTCTCGTGAGAGTGAGGGTCCGCCTTCGGTTCCCCGGTCGTGCGCGACTCTGCGAACCGTTCCAGAGGCAGCCACGGGCCCTGCTGGAGGGTGGGGAAGAGCACACGTCCTTCCATCCCCACCAGACCGATGCGGCTCGAGCGGGCGAGAATGGTAGATGGTGGCGCGGAACCGGCATCACGCTCCATGGGATTTTATGCAGTCCGCCGACCAGCGGACTTTCGGATCGCATCGAGCAGCGGTAAGAACTCGTACGAGCCGACGTGCAATCGTCCGTTCAGGAAGAAGGTAGGCGTCTCCTCGACACCGACGCCCTGCCCGCTCTCCAAGTCTTCGGCGACGCGTCGAGCGGGGTCACCCGAACTCATGTCTCGTTCGAGGACGCGCATGTCGACCGGAAGCTCCTGCTCGAGCCGGCGAATCACGCTGTCCGAGAGGTCATTCTGATGTTCAAACAGCCGGTCGTGCATCAGCCAGAACTTCCCTTGCATCCCGGCCGCCTCCGCGGCCTCGGCGGCCCGGGTCGAATGAGGGTGAACGTCAGGCTGCGGATAGTGCCGGAAGCAGAAACACAGCTGGTCGCCGAGTTCCCGCAGCAACCCGTGGACGACCGGTTGCACGTGCGCGCAATGGGGGCATTCGTAATCCCCGTACTCCACGAGCACGCTGCGGGCGTCAAGCGGCCCGAGGATGTGGTCGCGGTTCTCGAGCGGCAGGACGAGGGAGGGAAGCAAGGCGTCGGAGTCGGAGGAATCCGGGGATTTCATGGACGGATCGTCGCTCTCGCATCCAGCAACACCGGCTATACAAGCCCGTCGCGAGAACGATCCGGCGCTTCCTCCAGGAGGGCAATCCGTCCTGGCCCGGACAGACACAGTAGGGTCGGCCTGGGCCCCGGACGACGGGCTCCGTTCCCGTCGAGAGATAAAATCCCGAACTGAGAATCCGGGTCCCTAGGAGACCGTGGGACCCACGGTCTCGGCTAGGAACCAAGTGCGTCTCTCGGTTTCGTCAATCCACACCTCGATGAGACTCGCGGTCGCGACGTCGTGGAACTTGTCGCAGGTCTCGTGCGTGTCACGGAGAAATTTCGTCAGGCGCAGATTGTCCGTCTGAAGTTCCATCAGCATCGCATCCGGACTCACGAAGGGCCGGTTGTCGTCTTTCAGGCGTTGGTGATCCGAGATGTCGCTGATCGAGTGGAGGGTGATCTGCCCCAGTTTGCGAGTCCGCTCGGCGATCACGTCGGTCATGGCGAACAACTGGTCCGCTTGTTCGTCCAGCAGCAAGTGGTAGTCTCGGTAGTGCGGGCCGGACATGTGCCAATGAAAGTTCTTCGTCTTCACGTAGAGCGCGAAGACGTCCGCCAGAAGTTGGCGAAGTTCGTCCGCGATTGCCTTTGTTCCCTCCTCCGTCAGGTCCGTGGGAA
>JASHUP010000179.1 GCA_030039915.1 Thermoplasmata archaeon
GGTGTCGAGGACAAGTACCGCCTCTTCGTCGCGCCGTAGCGCGACGGACGATGGGACCGTCCCCCCGGTTCCCGAACGCCCGGACGACGTGCGGGCGGCCCTCTCGGCCCTCGGGGTCCGGCCTTCCAAGGAATGGGGGCAGTCATTCCTCACCGATCCGTTCGTCGCGGACGCGGAGGCGGCGCTCGTCGAGCTTCCCCACGGCCACGCGGTCACGGAGATCGGCGGTGGTCTCGGGGTCCTCACCGCGGCGCTCCTCCGTCGGGGGATCGGGCCGCTCACCGTGGTGGAACGCGACCGACGCCTCTCGCGGTTCCTCTCGACGACGTTCGGTGGCCGCGTGCGGGTCCTTACCGGGGACGCGCTCACCGTGCCCCTCCCCCCGGCGGAGGTCGTGGTCGGAAATCTTCCCTATTCCGTCGCGACCCCCCTCCTCCTGAGAATGTTCGAGTCCCGCGTTCCGCGAGTCGTCTTCCTCGTCCAGCGGGAGGTGGCCGAGCGCCTGGCGGCGGGTCCGGGGTCGAAGCAGTACGGTCGTCTCTCGATCATCGCTCGACTCTACGGTTCTCTCGAACTGTACCGGACGGTCGGTCCGCAGGCGTTCACGCCCCGGCCCGAAGTCGAGAGTCGGATCGCTGTCCACGAGACGCGGCCGGGTCCGCTGCCGGTGCCGTCGGTCCCCGCCTTCGAGCAGATGCTGCGGCAGCTGTTCTCCTCACGCCGAAAGCAATTGTCGAACCTGCTCCCGCGCGTCGCTCCGGCCGCAACGAGCTCACGGGATCTGGCCCGGGAAGCGGGTTGGCCGGTCGATTGGGAACGGCGCCGGCCCGAGGAGCTCTCGCCCGAGGCGTACTTCGCGCTCGCGAACGTGCTCTCGGCGAGGCGGTAGACGGAGTGGGGGCTCCCACGACGTCTCCGCCGAGGCGCGGGTGTTTCGAGATCCCCCTCGGGGCTCTTTTGAGGAGCCGCTCGCTCGGCCGGTCGATGGCGGCACGAGCGAAGAGGCGGACAGCGAAGACGCGCGCACGGGCCGGTCGCGGGACCGTGGTCCCGTGGCTGCTCGAGAACGACCAGCCGTCGATGAGGTATCTCGCGCTGACCCAGCTCCTCGGGCGGAAGGAGAGCGACCGCGACGTCCGAGCATCGAAGGCTCGGATACCGACCAGCGGGTGGGTGGCCGACCTGCTTGCCCGCCGTGACCCGGCGGGCTGGTGGATTCACGAACGGAGTCACTACACTCCGAAGTACCTCTCGACCAACTGGAATCTGCTCGTCCTCTCGGACCTCGGCGCGACCACGGCGATCCCGGAGGTTCGCGCGTCGTGCGAGCTCTGGATGGAGCGGGCGCCCTTACGGGGAGGGGGTGTGGGTGGTTTCTCGAACGGCGGCGGCCATCTCTGCTTCACCGGCAACATGACGCGCGCGCTGATCCGATTCGGCTACGAGGACGACCGGCGGGTCCGCAAGGCGCTCGACTGGCTGGTCGGCACCGCGCACCCGAAGGGTGGCTGGACCTGCTGGAATTTCGGTGACGGGCCCGCCCCCGGGCGGAACCTCGACTCATGGGAGGCGCTGAGCGCGTTCGCGGCCTTCCCGCGGTCGAAGTGGACCTCGGAGATGGAGTCGGTCGTGGCGAAGGGCGCGGAGTTCTTCCTCGAGCGGGAGCTGCACCGACAGGGCGGACGCTATGCCCCGTGGTACCGGTTCCATTATCCGGT
The DNA here is from genome assembly GCA_030039915.1 of Thermoplasmata archaeon. Next base: position 1,719 of record JASHUP010000179.1, read on the forward strand.
CCACTACTATTACGACCTCCTGGTCGGTCTCGATTTCATGACGGCGCTCGGCTACGGCGGCGACCCGAGGATGCGCTACGCGATCGATCTCCTCCTCTCCCGGCGCCGTCGTGATGGACGATGGAACCTGGACGCGGTCCACCCGGATACCGCGGGAGGAATCGCGAAGTGGTTCGCCGCGCATCCGACGCGACGACCGACCCCGCTCGCGCTGGAAGCGGTCGGTCGACCGAGCAAGATGATCACGCTCACGGCCCTGCGGGTACTCGACCGGGTCGACCGCGCGGCGACCGCCCCGGAGGCTCGACCGTGACCGAAGAGCCGTGGACCGCGGTCGACGTGTTCTTCGAAGACCGACTGCTCTCGACCGATCCGGTGCTCGAGGAAACGCTCCGGTCGAGCGCGGCCGCCGGGCTGCCGAGCATCCAGGTCTCGCCGATGCAGGGCAAGTTCCTCCACCTCCTCGCGCAGGGGATCGGAGCGCGCCGAATCCTCGAGATCGGCACCCTCGGGGGCTACAGCACTACGTGGCTCGGCCGGGCGCTTCCACCGGACGGGCGACTCGTCTCGCTCGAGCTCAACCCTCGGCATGCCGAGGTCGCCCGCGCGAACCTCTCCCGCGCGGGCCTCTCGGGGAAGGTCGAGGTCCGGGTCGGCCCGGCGATCGAGAGCCTTCCGAACCTCGTCGCGGAGCACGGCGCGCCGTTCGACTTCGTGTTCATCGATGCCGACAAACCGAACACCCGGACGTACTTCGACTGGTCGCTGCGATTGACCCGATCGGGGGCGCTCGTCGTGATCGACAACGTCGTTCGCAAGGGAGAGCTTGCAAACGCATCCAGCGCCGACCCGAACGTGCGCGGAATGCGCGAGTTCGTGACGTCGCTCCGGACGGACCCGCGCGTGAGCGCCACCGGGATCCAGACGGTCGGGCGAAAAGGATACGACGGGTTCGTGATCGCGCGAGTCGTCCCGTCGTGACGAGCGCTCCCCGGCCCGGGTTAGGGTCTCACCCGACCGACCATCGTGGTCGACTCGACCACCGCCGCGAAACCTAGACGGCCGAGCGCGCCGGCGAGCGGCTCGTCGCCGGCCGGAGCGACGGCGAGGGAGCTCACGGGTCGCTTCGGCCGAAGCCACTCCGTGCCTCGGTCCAGGAGCGTCGAGAGAACCTCCGTCTCGGCGCCGGTGGTCAACGGAAACAGTACGCCCATCTGCGTGGCCGGGGCAAAGTACGCGCGAACCGCCACGGGGGCCCCGCCTGCCTCGCGGTCGATCCACGTGCATCGCTCGAGTCGCCCGCCCGCGATGATCACCTCGTTGTGCGTGAGCAGCCGTACGGTCGCCGGGAGGGCCGATCGGTACTCCGGGGCGTGGCGGGCGTCGAGGCGGGGCAGGAATTCTTCCAGCTCGTGCTTCGACGCCGGAGGTTTCGGCGACACCGTTCGAGACGCCGTAGTGGGAAGCCCCGGTCGGCGGAACCAGGTGAATCGAGCGACGTCTCGGTATCCGGCGCGGCGGTAGACCCGCCGGGCGGTCTCGTTCTCGCTCTCGACGTCGAGCGCGACCCAGTCGCGGTTCCCACGCCGGGTCGCCCGAGCGAGGAGCTCGAGATGGCGGGACGCGATCCCCCGGCGCCGGTAGTCGGGCTCCGTCGCCACCCCGACCACGTAGCCGCACCGAGGGAGCAGGAGGATCGCCCCGGTCCCCACGAGCCGCGAACCGTCCGCCGCCACGTAGACCTCAAGGAACGACCGCCCGAGGAGGCGGAGGAACTGCACCGCAATCCAGACCGGCCACCGGGCGAGCGCCACCGCGAGGGAGTCGCCCCCCTGGTCGAGACCGGTCGCTCGCTCGAGCTGACCGACCGCGATGAGCAGGAGCTTACCATACGCCGGGAGGTCCGCATGTCGGACGGGTCGGAACCGGATACTTCCGAGAGCGTCGGCCACCGAGTTCTCTCCGCGACCCCCGGGGGGACGAAGACCTCCGTACCGCTGCTCGAATGTAAGCGCGGCGATTCGCTCGCGATCCTCCCTCGGACGGCACCCGCCGGGAATCGAGTCCTCCGACCGGGTCCCTCCTCGCACTCAAGAGGAGCCTGCCTTACGCAGGGAACGAGTCAACGTGACGGAGGAGAGTTCGGTTTCGCAAGCGCTCCGCTCGCCGGGGTTCCGGCCCCTTCTTGGCTCCTCCGTGTCGTCTGCGGTCGGTGGCTCGATCTCGGGGGTCGCGGTCAACTGGCTGGTCTACCACTACACGGGAAGCGCGCTGGACGTCGCCTACGTCGGTCTCACCGGGATTCTCCCGGGGATTGCTCTGGGGCTCTTTGCCGGGGTCCTCGCCGACCGGTACAACCGTCGTCGATTGATGGTCACGGCCGACCTCGTCCGCATGACCGTGATGGCGATCCTGGCCGCGACGCTCTACTTCGTCGGGTTTTCGCTACTCCTCGTCCTCGGCGTGATGACCCTGGTCTACAGCTTCTCGGCGTTGTTCACCCCGGCAAGCCAGGCGATCCTGCCGCGCCTCGTCTCGGTCGAGAGGCTCGAGAGTGCGAACGGTCTGCTGTCGGCGCTGAGCCAGACCGGTTCCACCATCGGCGCCGGAGTCGGTGGGGTCGCGGTGGTGTTTCTCGGGGCAGTGGCCGGGATCAGCCTGAACGCCGCGACGTTCGCGCTCTCGGCCACGTTCCTCTTCCAGATCGCGGTCGATGCGGGACGACCGCGCGAGCGGGCGGAGGGCACGAAGCGATCGTTTGGCCGGGACCTGCGCGAGGGGCTCTCGTACATGCGGAACCACCCTGCGATTCTTGAGGTCACCTTCGGTTTCCTTCCGGGCAACTTTCTCTTCACGATGGTCCTCGCATTCACGGTCGTTTACGCCGGGACCGTGTACGGGGGGAACGCGGCGGTCTTCGGCTACCTGTCGGCCACGTTTGCGGGGGGAGCGGCGGTCGGAGCGCTCGCGGTCCCGCGGTTACGGGCTCGGCGCTTCGCGGGCCTGCTGATCGGGGTGAGCGTTGCGGCGCAGGGAGGGTTCATCGGGGTCCTGGTCGTCGCTCATGACCTCCCGCTCTCGCTCGTCGGCTTCCTCGCGCTCGGGGTGACGCTCGGGCTGATCAACACGGTGTTCTTCTCGACGATGCAGGCGATCGTGCCGAACGAAGTGCTGGCACGCGTCCTGAGCATCGACATGGTGGGGTCGTTCGTCGCGATCCCGGCCGGCTTGGTGATCGGAGGCCTCCTCATCGCGAATCACGGCATCCTCTTCGTCTACGCGATCTCGGCGTTCGGGCTCATCCTCAACGGATTCGTCCTCCTCGCGTTACCGGGAGTCCGCTCTCTACGATACGGGGCCGCAGGATGAGACCGCGTGCACAATCTCACCTCGCTGAAACAATTGACCGACCCGTGAAATCACTCCGCGGCGGGGCCCTTTCCCGGAGAGGTGGCCCGCACCCGGACAGGCATCGCCGGGTTCGGGGTCGACACCCGACCGGAATGGGCGGAATGACCCGAGGGCGTCCCGGCCCACTCGTCCTCGGAACGTTGTCCCCGGGTGTGGGACCGGCGACCCAGGGCCTTCCTTCCCAGCGATTCGAGTGAGGTCACCGTGAATCCCGCTGGAGCAAGAACAGGCCGAGCGCGATCAGCCCCATACCTCCAATCTCGAGTCCGGTGACGGTCTCGCCGAAGACGAGCAGACCGACGACGACGCCCGTGACCGGGTTGATGTATCCCACGAGGTTCGCGCGAGTCGGACCGGACCGGTGGTGGATCCGGAAGTACAGCGTGTAGCCGAGCACTCCGGGGAAGATCACCAGGAACACGAGCGACGGAACCACCATCGAGGTTTGTCCCAGGGTGATCGGTTCCCCTATCCCTGCCCCCACGACTCCCAGCAGCGCTCCGGCGACCGAGAATTGGAGCGCGAGACTCCATAGTGTGGGAGCGGCTCGGGCCGTCCGCCGCAACAAGACCGACCCCGAGGCGAAGACCAGAACCGCGCCCACGACCAGGGCCGGCCCGGCGAACCCCGAAGCAAAGGGGTGGCCGAGCTGAGGGAGTACCAGCACCGCGACCCCTCCGAAACCGACCAACAGACCCGCCAATCCCCAGCGACCGAGTCGCTCGGACGGCAGCAAACCCAATCCGAAGAGTGCGCTGGCCAGCGGCGCGGAGGCGGTCAAGATCGCCGCCAGACCGCCCGAGGTCGACTCCTCTCCCAGGTACAACAGGCCCCCGTATCCCCCGATCATGAGGATCCCTCCGAAGACTGCCGGGGACCACAACGACGCCATCGTGGGTCGCGGGCTCCGAGCCACGAGGGCAATAGGTACCAGTACCGCCGCCGTGAGGGCGTAGCGGACGGCGGCGAACAACAGGGGAGGGGCACCGGCGAGGAGGCCGTACCGGATGACCGGGAAGGCGGAACCCCACAGCACTCCGAGCAGCACCACCAGCAGGAGGTCCGACTCGCCGATCCGTGAGCGTTTCATCGACTCCGGGGCATCGGACATGTACACCCCTCACTCCCCGAGGCCCGACCCGTCCCATCGACCGAAGGACGGGGAAGCGGGGTGGGCAGCCGCCGTCGGTCCGGACCCCTGCCCGGATGGGTCGAAATCAGGAGCCCTGTTCTTCATCCAGCGCGCCTTCCTTTCGCAACAATCGGACCTTGGTGAGGTGGCCTCCCGCGCCGGAGTATTCGCCCACCCCTCCCCTCGAGGGCACGACGCGGTGACAGGGAACGACCACGAGGGCCGGGTTCTCGGCGAGCGCGTTTCCGACCGCCCGAGCGGCCTGCGGTTCGCCGAGCCGTTGCGCGATCTCTCCGTACGTTCGCGTCGAACCGGAAGGAATCCTTCGGACTTCCTCGAGGACGCGCCGCGTAAAGGGGCCGACCTCCAGCTCGACCGGAAGATCCTCGAGTCCGACCGTCCCGCTCTCTACGTGATCGAGGATGCGTTGGAGGTAGGGGTGCGTCCCTCGACGGGCGCCCTTCGGACGCTCTCGGCCGAGCGTGACCCGATAGATCTTCTCGTCCCGGATCGCCATCTGGATGTAGAGGTCGAGCTGCGAGCAAAATCGCGCGTAGAGCTCCAGCGAGCTGGCGTCGGGCACCGACTCGGCCGAGGT
>JASHUP010000180.1 GCA_030039915.1 Thermoplasmata archaeon
GATCCAGCCCCGGGAAAGGGTGAACGCTCGGTCCCAGAACGGTCGGTCGGCGTGCGCCCGCTGGGCGCCAAAGGGCGGGTTCATCACGACCACGTCCGCCGAGCGGCCCCAGCGGGCGACGTCCATGGACCGGAACCCCACCTTGACCCCCACGGCCCGCGCCGCGGTCCGCGCGATCGGAGCGAGCGCCGGGTCGATGTCGACCCCCGTGACCGGGTGCGCCCCGAGGACCGCCGCTCCGATCGCGAGGCGCCCCGTCCCGCTGCCAAGGTCGAGGACCGACCGCCCTGCGAGAGCCGAACGCCGGTCGAGCGCCAGGAGCAGGTCCACCGCAGCCTCCGCGGGGGTCCCGACCTGCTCCCATACCGCGGACGGTGACGGTGGTAGCGGAACCGACTGGATTGCACGAATCAACTCGTCCCTTCGCACGGGGGCTGGGAGTGGAGCGAACGAGATGACCTTAGGGGGACGGGACGGAGGCAAAGCGGGGAGCCGGATTTGAACCGGCGAACGCCTTCGCGGCAGGATCTCTTCGGCGGAGACCGCCCTTTAAGTCCTGCGCCGTTACCGGGCTTGGCTATCCCCGCAGCGCTACCGTGCGGGAGCGGCGGGAGCCTCTTCCTTCGCCGCTCGGCTCGCGGTCCTCTTGACCGAGACCCGGCGGGGGAAGTACTTCAGGAGGACCACGTCGTTGACCGCCGACACCCATCGGTACGGAACGTTGGTAGGTCGGGAGTCCTCGACTAACATCGGGCTGGTCTCGTCGAGGTAGAGTCCGTCGATCTTCGCCGACTCCACGTCCACCACCACGTTGTCGACGTCGCCGAGCAGTCGTCCGTCCGGCGTGTAGACCTGGCGCCCCAGCAGTTCCGTCATCTCGACCAGCATGGCCCGATTCCGTCGGCGAGCGACGTAGCCGGCCCTTCTTATGCCTTTGGGCCGATGCGAACGCTCGACGCGATCTCCGGGAGCCTGACCCGGAATTGCGTCGCTCGACGGACCGACCCCAGCCGACAGCGCCTTTTGCGTCGCCCACGCCACGAATCTCGCCGGGGCGGCGGTGCTCGTCAGGCTATTCCCTTAGCGCGAAGTTTAAGTAGCGTAAGTCATGCGGTAGACCTATGGACCGTCCTTCTCGGGAAACAGGACGACGTGGTGGCGTAGCGCTGATTGTCGTGGGAGTCGTTTTTGCCTTGGTTCTGGGCGGTGCGCTGGCCCTCGCGCCAGCCTCTTCCGGAACCCATGGGTTGAGCCACGCCCCGGCCGCTCACACGGCTCCGGTCACGGCTGCGGTGCACCCCGCGCAGGCCCCGGGCGTGTCGGTCGGCATTCAGGTACCGATCACCACGTACACGGTCATCCCGTGGACGCTCGTGTTCTCGGTCACGGTCGTCAACTCGACCATTACCACGCTGAACACGACCATCTGGCTGAACTTCACGGACCAGGCCACGAAAGCGACGTGCGCGGCGAACAACATCTCCGCGCTGGTCTCCGACACCGCCTCGCCCACCGCCTACTACACCGTACCGGTGACCACGGCGTTCTTCGCGAACGTCACGGTGCCGGCCGGCTGCAGCAACTTCGAGGCGGATGTGGACGCGGTGAGCGTCGCGGTGATTGAGAACACCACGACTGCGGTCGCTACCGGCTCCGCCGGAGCGCTGACGAGCTTCGTTCTCGTGACGCCGAGCGTCTCGCTGGGCGTAACGGTGGGCGCGTCTCAAACCTATCAGCTGACGGCCACCTACGCCGCCCAGTACTCGGGCCGCGTTCAGCTGACCATCTACAACTCTGCGGGAGGCACGGTCCTCTCGGCGAACTTCGCGGTCACGCCCACGGTCAACTGGACGGAGACGACGGCGGGTCAGTATTCGTATGTGCTGACCCTCTTCACCGCGTACTCGGTCACCGGGTTCAACGCGACGGGTTCGATCAACATCATCGCCGGGACGAATATCTACACCAACACGACCACCTGGTCGAACAGCACCCTCATCTCGGGTCTTAGCTCGGGAGCCGCGGGCACGATCCTGCTCGTGGTGGGTCTGCTGGTCGGCATGATCGTCGCGATGGTGGTCGGTCGCCTCGTGTGGGGCGGGCCGAAGTCCGTGGCGCCGGCGCAGCCGTGGAGCGGAGACAAGGCCGCTCCCGCCGCCAACACCTGCAGCGTCTGCGGGAAGTCGTTCGCGACTCCCGAGGAACTGGCCGAGCACGGGAAGACCGAGCACGGCATGCAGTAGGTCGATCGCTCGCGGTGCGACCCCAAGGGGCCTGTCCGAGCGATCGGACAGGCCGAACCCTTTTCTTCACTTCTTTTCGCGCAGACTCGACACGGGGGGCCGGCCCGCCGGCCCAACCGAAGGTCGGCGTTCCGGGAAGCGCTCCAGCCGGCGGTGGCTCGACCGGGCCGCCGGTGCTTTCGGGCGAGGAGTTCCGACCCGGTCAGGCCTCGGATTCGTCCTTGGCACTCGGGGCCGCCTGACGAACCTGCGAACGGTACATTTCGAGGAGCTCGTGAGAGGTGGTGGCCTCGGTAGGACCCTTGTCGTCCCGGATGCGCCCGGTGAACCGGGGGAACCGGAGCGCGAGACCCGCCTCCGGACGGATCTCGCCGAATCCGGCCCGGTGCAGCGGGCTGAGCGACAGCTCGGCCCCGCGGACCTCGAGGACGAGCCGAGGGGATACCCATCGGTCCGGAGCGACCTCGGTTTCCACCGACGAGGGGCGCTCCTCGAGCTCGAAGGGGCGGAGTCGTCGGGTGAGCTCGGTCAGCTGCGCGTCGTCGAAGCCGGTGCCGACCTTGCAGAACGATTCGAACCGGTCCCGGCCCGGGTTGTAGACCGCGAGGAGAAACGCGCCGAAATGGCCGGCGCGCCGTCCTCGGCCGTAGAGTGCCCCGACCACGACCCCATCGATCGAGTCGCCGAGTCCCTGGGTGTACTCTCGCTTGTACTTGATCCACCAAAAGCCCCGAGCGCCGGCCCGATACGCGCTCCCTTCGGCCAGGGACTTCGCGACGACCCCCTCGCCACCGGCGGCGACCGCCTCCTCAAAGAACCGCGTCGCCTCGTCGAGGCTGGAGACGACCTTCTGCTCGGCGAGACGCACGACCTCACTCGGTCGGACGAGCGCCTCCAGGACCTTCCTTCGCTCGCCGAACGATCGGTGCAGGGTCTCATCGGTCCCGGCGAGGAGGACGTCGAAGACGAACAGGCAGACCGGGACCTCCTCCCGCATCCGGTCCAGATCGTGCTTCCGCCCGCGCCGGCGCGACACCTCCTGGAACGGCTGGATGTCGCCGGTCGCCGGGTCGAGGGGGACGCACTCGCCTTCGACGATGGCGGGTACGCTGCGCAGCGCGCGGGGCAGTGCCTCGACCAGCTCCGGAAATTGACCCCCGGTCTCCTCCAGTCGACGGGAGAACAGGCGCACCTTCCGGTCGGCTCCCACGTGAGCCTGGACCCGGAGCCCGTCGTACTTCATCTCGAAGGCCGCGCGGCCCCCCATCCGCTTCAGGACGGCGGCCAGGTCGGGCTCCCGCTCGGCGAGCATAGGGCGAATCGGTCGTCCGACCTCGAGGTGGACCTCCGCAAGGCCCGGGAGGCCCTTTGCCACGAGCTTCTGGGCGATCAGCCCGAGGTCGCTCGAAAGATTGAACGCCTGCTCGACCTGTGCCCGGGCTTCCTTCGAACCATCGAGGAAGGCGTCGGTGAGCGCGTCGAGGATCGTCATCTCGCGGACGCCCATCCGCAGGGTGCCCAGAACGAACCGGACGAGAAACTTCGCCTCCACCGGTTCGGCCCGGGAAAGGAGGTCCGCGAGCCCGCGGACCTTCGCCTCTTGGGAGCCTTCTCCGGTCGTCTTCGCGAGCCGCTCGAGTTCCTCGTACGTCTCCCGAACGGTTAGGGGGCGGGCGGACCGGGGGGTCCCGCGACGCTCGACCAGGTCGGCCGCGGTGAGCCCGAGATCGCCGCTCGTGCGAACCCGCTGGCCGATGTCCGGCTCCGGTACGTCCGTCGCGACCGAGAGCGCGCGTCGGGCGAGGGAACCCGCGATGCCGAGCTCGACCCCCTCGTATTCGGGGCGGAGCAGTCCTTGAGTAAGGTACACAACGACCGGGATCTCTTCCGCGCCGACCGGCTTGAATAGTCCTGCCAGGAGCGCGCGCATCTCCAGGCGCTTCGAGGTCGCCTCGAGCTTCTCGTACGTTGCGGCGAGGTCAGCGAATTTCACTCCGCTGCCTCCGGCCGAGCTCCGCCGCAGCTCGGAGCTCCTGGAGATTCGTTCCCACGCTCCCCTGCGCGAACACCGAGTTGCCGCATACCAGGAACGTCGCCCCGGCGGCCGTCGCGGACGACGCGGTTTCGACGGTGATGCCCCCGTCGATGGAGAGCTCCACCGACAGGCCCTCGCGGTCGATCGCCGACCGGGCGGCCCGAAGCTTCGGGAGCGCCTCGGGGAGGAACTTCTGTCCGGAGAAGCCGGGATGC
>JASHUP010000003.1 GCA_030039915.1 Thermoplasmata archaeon
CCGGGCTGTTGGTCGTCCCGTTGATCACGATCACGGTGTCGAAGCCGGTGTTGGCCACGAACACCTCCCCGCCCAATCCCAATCCGTAATCGGCGACTCCCATCGGAGCCGGATCCCCCGTGTAGAGCGGGGTGGCGGAGCCACTCTGGGCCGCCGCAGCGATCTGGGCCGGGCTCGCGGATGGCCGGGGAACGTAGGCGACGTACGGCTTCAATCCGGCCGCGCGGGTCGCCGCCAACGCATGAGCCACGAGGAGCGCTTCGGGATTCTGGGAGCCACCTTGAGCCGAGGACGCGGCGGAGGTCACAGAGCTCACGGGAGACGGCGCGCCGCTGGTTGCGACGGATGCGGAGCGCTGAGCAGATCCTCCGGAGCTCGGGAGCCCTGCCGGTCTGACGGACGAGTCACTCCCCGGGCCGACGACGCTGACCCCTATCCATCCGAATGAGGCGAGAAGGCAGACGAGGACCACGACGACCTTCGGAAAGATGGAGGCTCGCCGACGATAGGAACGCAGGGCGTTGAGTCTCATCGCGGTGAACTGCTCCCCTTTGAGCCCTTTCGAGCACGTTTCTCAGAACGAACGAACCCTTCGGCCCCCCGTACCGGTTCATGGGTTATACAACCACCGAAACGCTCCGAACGAGGCGAATGGGCCACTTGTGACCCGCGATTTTGCGCAGGGAACCGAACTCCTCCGGGCACGCACTCAAGAGGGCCGGGTATCAGCTGGGTATCTTCCGGTGTGTGCAGCCAGCCACCGACCTGCAAGGAACGCTGGAATGGGTTAGTGCCGAGGCCCCCGGCCCCGGCACCCGATGGCCTAAGGCAACACGATTCAGGTCCCGGTGATCGTCGCGGTGCCCCCGCTAAAGTCGACCTCGTAGTAGAACGGCGCCACCGACGCGGCGACGATCTCGACGTGCAACAACGTCACGGTGGTGTCGGCGCTGAAGGCGATCGAGGCGACACCGTAGTCGCCGCCGTGGACCACATTCGGCCCAAAGGTGTAACTTCCGTCAATCCCGGCGAGGCCAAAGTCGACGCTGTTTTGAATTGTGTTTCCGGCCACCGTGCACTGAGCGACACCCTCCGACAAGAGGACGCCCACGTCCGCACTGTAGATGAGATTGTTTGTGACGACGAAAGGTCCCGGGCCGCTGCTCCCGATGTTGATCCCGGCGAACTGATACTGGGTCGCATAGTCGGGCCCACAGAGGCCGTACGACTCGAGGACCGAGTTCAACTCGCACTCGAACGAGTCCATGATGTTGAACGAGATCGTCGCGCTTACCGGGGCGTAGAGGAATATGCCGCCGCTCCAATCTGAGGTGCTTCCTGAGATCACGTTATGGGTCACAACGAACGGACCACCGCCGAGCGCCAGGATCCCATCGCCCTCGGCACCGACCAGGATCGCGTTGTACTCGATGGTGGCGGGGGTCGTGGAGGCTCCGTTGGCGGCCACCGAAATCACCTGGCCGCCCGGGGCGCCCCAAATCGTGTTGTAGGCGATGTACGCCGAGCTCCCGGAGGCTACCTCGACCGTGTCGATGGCCACACTCGCCTGAGAATCGATGAAGTTGCCCACGATCACCGCGGACTGGGGGGTGAACGAGAAGCCGATGGCGATCGCGACCTCGTACAAGGTGGCGTCCGCACTGGTGTAAATGCTGTCGTGGGAAACCACCGCGGAGCTGCCCGCGGGGGAGTTCGACTGCCCTCCGATCTCGATGCCTGCTCCGTCGAAACCGAATCCCGAGATGGTCACACCCGAGACCACCCCGGTGCCGATCAGGGCTGAGGCGGAGGGCGAGCCCACGACGTAGTCCAGGCCGAAGCCGATGCCGGATCCGTAGGTCAGGATGCCGGCGGAACCCTGCTCGACACACGCCCCGCCCTCCGACCCGTCCGTAGTGGTGATGACCGCCGACTGCAGGTTGAGCGTCGCACTGCCTCCGACTCCGATCCCTCCGCCTTCGTACGTGATACCAAAAGCGGCGTAGTTCGGGCCGGGGAGGAGACACTGCAATGTCACGATCAGCGTGAACCCCGACAGCGACACCGTGGCGGCATTCCCGAGTTCGATCGTCCACAGGGCCCCGAGGAGGTCCGGAACCAACGCCGCGGGACTCTCGATGATGGTCTTCCCCGCCCCGGTTCCGACAATGTTGACGGACTTGTCAATCGTGAGCTGCTGGATGTATGTGCACGGGGCGAGAAGGATTGTAGCTCCGGAGTAGGCCCCGTTGATGGCGGCTTGAATGCTCGCCCCGCAAGGGACCTTCACCGTGGTCGAATTGAGCGGCGTGGGCGAAGCTCGAGCCCCCGGGACCAACACCAGGGCCAGCGACGACGCGACCATCAACACGAGACAGACGCCGATCACTCCGGGTGCCAGTCGTCGGGTACGCCGTCGTGCGTTCTCGTCGTGAAATGTGGGTCTGCTTTCCTGGACGAATCTTTCCGTTTCTTCCCTCCTCATGGATTCTCCTCTTCCGGACCCAAGAACAGCTCCGCAACCGCCGTGAAAAATAGCGTTCGACTCGCGGCACCCCAAAGGCAGGTCCGAAAGCCCGCCCGGAGCCACCATGTGCACGCGCCGTTCCTGCGCGGCCATGCCCTTCGACCTTGGGTTGGCACTGAGTCGAGGCCCGCTTATTTACGACTTCCGAGAAAACGGCCCACGCGGTGGGGAGAACCTCCCTGCGCCTTTCAAAATGGACCTCTTGTGGGGCGTTTGTTTCTCCAAGGAGAGCGGACGGGAGCCCTCGAGGGAAAGCGGGGGGTGAGATTTAGCCCCGAGCGGATTCGAACCGCTGTCGCCGGCTCCAAAGGCCAGCATGCTTGGCCACTACACCACGGGGCTAGGGTCCCCACCTTACGGCCGGACTATAGAATAAGTGCCCTCCCTCGGATGCCTCCCGGACGGTTTTACGCACGCTGACCTTGCTTTCGTCGTGCGTCGAACCAAGATTCTTGCCACGCTGGGGCCGGCGATCGGCCGGCCGGAGAAACTTCGAAGGATTCTGGATGCCGGGGCGGACGCGTTTCGGCTCAATCTCTCGCACGGGTCGCCCGCGGAGCACCGGGAAGCCCTTCGCGCGGTCCACCGGGTCGCAGGGAAAGCCGGTCGGGAGGTCGCGATCGTCGTTGACGTGCAAGGCCCGAAGCTCCGGATCGGCGAGCTCGTCGGGGGTTCGGTCCGGCTCGCGCGAGGTGCAGCGTGGACGCTCGACCGAGACCCCGATCCGGGGAACGGGTCCCGGGTGTTTGTCGAAATTCCCGGCTTCGAGGCGGCTGCCCGGCCGGGAGACCCGATTCTCCTCGGCGACGGGGAC
>JASHUP010000181.1 GCA_030039915.1 Thermoplasmata archaeon
AACCAAGATGGAATCGATCATGAACCAGGAGGAGCTCCCGGTCACTGACGGGACGAGTCTCGACACGTCACCCGAACTCCGGGAGTACCTGAAGAAGCGGTTCCTCACGGTTCTGGACCTCTATCTGATTGATGTGCCGGAACGGCGACAGCCAGTGCTGCTCTACTTCCTTCAGAGGGACTTCGTAGGACTCGGGAGGACCGACGCCCTCCTCCGCGACCCATTCCTCGAGGACATCAGTTGCCTCGGCCCGGGAGTGCCAATGTATGTTTTTCATCGCGTATATGGCTCCATCCGGACGAACATCTCCTACGATGGGGAGATGGACCTCAACAAGTACATTTTCCGGCTCGCCCAGATTTCAGGAAAGCACATTTCCATCCATCAGCCGATATTAGATGCGACGCTCCAGGACGGCAGCCGAATCAACCTCACCTTGGGCACTGAGGTAACGCGGAAAGGGTCGACCTTCAGTATCCGAAAGTTCTCCCAGGACCCTGTCTCTCCCATCGACCTACTCCGCTTCGGGTCGGTCTCGCCGTTCGAGCTCGCCTATTTCTGGACACTCGTTGAAAACCACCGGTCGCTCCTCATTTCGGGAGGTACGGCCGCGGGAAAGACCACGTTCCTCAACGCGATCTGCATGTTCATCCGTCCCGAGGATAAGATCGTCTCGATCGAGGACACGCCCGAAATTCAGATCGATCACCAGAATTGGATCCAATCTGTGTCGCGCACCGGTTATGGATCCGGGGCCTCCGGCATCGGCGCTTCCGGAGTCTCCGGTCTTTCGCACCAGGCACCCAAGACTTCCGGGACCGTGACCCTTTTCGACCTGCTCGTAACGGCCCTGCGTCAACGTCCGGAGTATGTCATCGTCGGCGAGGTTCGGGGCGCGGAGTCCTTCACGTTGTTCCAGGCGATTTCTGTCGGACACGCCTCGATGTCGACGATCCATGCGGGGTCGATCGCCGAGCTTCTCCACCGGGTGGAGAATGAACCGATGAACATTCCGCGCGTGCTGTTCCAAGCCCTGGACGCGGTGGCATTCCCCGCTCAGGTAGTCGTGAACAACAATCGAGTTCGTCGAGTCACGGGCGTCACCGAGATTCTCGAGGTCGACGCAAAGACCAACGAGCTCCTCACGAACGACGTGTTCCGGTGGGAACCTGCCAACGATGCGTTCGTCTATCTCGGTCGCAGTTTTGTACTCGAGCATATCGGCGAGCTCACCGGCAAGTCGTTGGATAGCCTGGTCTTTGAACTGCGCCGGAAGGAACAGTACCTCAAACTGATGGATCGGTCGAATCAGACGTACTTCAAGGATGTGAGCCGAGCGATCGCCGCCTACTACATCGACCCCGCCGAGGCACTTCGCAGCCTCGAAAAAATCGCGGGTCACTGATCGACGATGGCGACCCCTTCCGGCGCCGCGGCCCCTCCAGGCAAGGCGACGAAGTCGGAGACGCCGGCGGCAACTCCGGGAAAAGGGCCGTGGATCAAAAGTTATCGCACCTTTTGCTACCGATTGGTTGGGTCGCGATTCGAACGATCCTCTGATTCGCAGGAGCTCAGCGCGCGTCTCAAGCAAGCCGGAATGGACATCACTCCGGGAATGCACCGAGCGGTTTTGCTCGTAACGACCGTCATCGCCGTTATCGCCGTTCTCGGAGCCAGCACGGTGATTTTTCACCTGCTGCTGAAGTCTGCACTGTGGTACGCCTACGTACTGCTCCTCACCGGGATCACGTTTGTCGCCGTCGCGGGCGGATTCCGTTTCATGGTCCGATCGGCCACGGTGAACCGGAAGGACCAGCTGGATCGGGAGCTACCGTTCTCGCTGAGCGAACTTTCGGTGCTGGCCAGTACGGGGATGTCTCCGATCCAGCTCGTTCGCCGAATGGCCCAGCGTCAACATGACCCGGCGATGACTCAGGAATTCAAGAGTGTCGTCTACCTGACGGACATTCAAGGAAAGGATCTGATCACTGCCCTCTCCGAAACGGCGCGAGACTGTCCTTCGACCTCGGTTCGAGAGTCCTTCTGGGACCTCGCCAACATGATCCACCAGGGCGGCGATCTCGATGAGTATCTCCGGAACAAATCCGATGACATTCTGAAACTGCGCCGACTCGTCCAGCACGAATTCATCGAACGGCTCACCACGTTCCTCGACATGTACGTCAGTCTCGTGGTCGTCGGAGTCCTGATGATCGCTGTCGGCGCGTTTCTCATTAATTCGTTCGGTAGCTCAATCGACGGGTTGGACGCCAACACGCTCCTTCTCCTGCTCACATTCGGGCTCGTTCCGGTGGCCGTGACGATGACGATTCTCCTCATCTCTATCGCGTATTCGCGAGCGGAGTAGCCATGGCGAGGTGGACGTCGTCAATCCTTTGGCTTATCGTCCTCGCCACGCTCTTGCTCGCGGTCTCGGGACCTGCACGCGCGGGTTCCGGAACCCCGCCGATCTATGCAATCAGCCCCGCTCCTGGGTCGGTGTCTGCGGACACCACCCCGACCATTGCGGCCGGGTTCAACGTCCCGATGTACGCCCCTTCAGTGGTCCTAAGCATTGACAAGGAGAACGTTACGGGAGACGACGGGTTCGTCGCGACTTCGAAGCAAGTGAGCTATCCGATTCCACCGGTGCTCGCGCTGAGCAGCGGCAACCACACCGTGACGGTGTACGCCACGAGCATTGCGGGAACACCTTACTTGTTCTACTGGAACTTTACGGTCAACCCCAACGCGACAACCCCTCCCGCACCCTTGTTCTCCGGGGTGAAGCCGCTGACGGTCGTGATCTGGGTCGGCGCGACTGCCGCGGTCTGCGGAGGGGCGTTTGGAGGATACATCCTGTACTTGCGCCAGACGACG
>JASHUP010000182.1 GCA_030039915.1 Thermoplasmata archaeon
CCCGAGGTCTATGAAGGCTCGCTTTCAGCGGCAGCGAACGAGGGTCGAACGGTCATCCGATGAATTCGCCCAGGACGCGCTGCCGAACCGTCTTACGATGCTGCGACGAAAGGTTCGACCGGGCGAGGAGCGCGTCGAGGAGCTCTCCGTCCGGTCCGAGGCGATGCACGACCGCGGCGATCGCCTCGGCGTCGGCCGTTCGGTTTTTCTCGAGTGCCCGGACGAGGGCGTACTCGGGTCGCGAGACCTTGAGCGCGTGTCCCCGATACGTGGCGGCCGCGAGGCGAACGGCGCGCATCTCTCCGCCCCACTCGTCGAACGGCATCGCCTCTCGGGGCTCGATCGGCACCGCCCATTCCACCCGCGCTCCGCTCACGAAGGTTCCGACGAACGCTCGGGCGCCGCGGACGATCCCGACCTGCGGCCAGTCGGTGGGCGCGAGGGGTTCGATCAGGTACTCCGCCAGCAGCGGCCCGATCCGGTCGACGCCGACCCGTGTCGTACCGAGGTCGATGTCGTGGGGCACGACGGCCGCACCGAGCAGCCAGGCGGCGGTCGAACCGCCGACGAACCAACCGACCCGGTCGTTCTCGAGGGGGGTCGAGATCCGACCCACCACGTCTTCGAGGGCGTCGGAAACCGCCGGCGCGGCCCCTTCGTACGCTTGCCGGAGCATCGTCTCGAGCACGAACCGGCTGCGATTGTAGGCGTGGCGCACCCGCGAGGTCTCCGCGAACGGAAGGAGGAAGCGTCGATGCCAGCACTTCGGCCCGCCGAACATGCACGGGGAGGGAGGGTGGACGAAGCCGAACACATCGAGCGGCCCCTTCGGGGGTCCGTTCGCGTCCGACCCTCCCTCCTGAGCGTGGTAGGTGAAGATCGTTCGGTCGTCCTCTCGGTCGAGGGAGAGCTGGTGCAGGTAGCCAGCCCCGAGGTCCGGCCCGGAAAGCATCTCGCTCGACATCGCCCGGCCCCGAGCCCCCGGAGACCGTCCCGCGTCGGCCGGCTAGGTCGCCGGCGGACGGATCTCGAGAGCGTTCGGGAGAGGGATCCTGCCCACGGTGACGTCGACCTTGTGCTCGCCGCGCTGCGCGTGGAGATACATGCCGTTCGAGAGCGAGCGCCAGACTCCCGGCTCGCGGTCGAACGGTTCGGACCCGACGACGACCCGGTGGGACGACAGTTGGTACGTCATCTCGTAGTAGCGACGGCTCTGGTCGAAGAGACCGGTCCCGTGGTCTCCCGTCCAGAGGCAGAACGCCCAGAGCTCGTCGGGCCCCCGGCTGAAGAGACAGTTGAGCCCCGAGAACGGAGGGATCGCTGGCTTTCCGAGGGCTTCCCAGATCCGGACGAGGTCCTCGACCGAATGCACGTACCCCTGGAGCGGGTCGGCGACCTCTACCGTGTTGCGGTGAAGCAGCCAGAAGAGGACCTCGCTATCGTTGACGCCTTTGATCTTCGTCTCGTAGACGCCGAGAAACGGACGGGCCTCGTTCGGGAACGAGATGGCGCCGTTGTGGGCGAAGAGGCTCACATGGTTCTCGAACGGCTGGGAGTTCTCGAGCGCGATCAGCTGTTCGTGGGGCAGCTTGAGCGGATTGCTCGCGTGGCGGAGGTGCCCCAGGATCAGGGTGCCCTCGGCCTGCGCCGCCGCGGCCACGAACCGCTCTCGCTCGCCGTCCGCGGCCGCGCACCCGGTGCCCTTCTCCACGCGCGACCGACCGCCGTCGGTGAACCAGCCGATCCCCCAACCGTCCTTCTGGGCGGTCTCCGGGGTGACGTTCGCCTGGGCGAGGAGCGAGCGGTCGGAACGCACCAGCCACGGTTCTGCCGACCCGGCCTCCTCGGTCAACACGCCCAAGAGTCGGCACATCGATCGCGAGCACGGCGGAGACCTAGATAAGCGCCCGCCGCACGGGCTGGTCGCTTTCCCGAGCGTCAGCAACTCTTTTTAACGCCACACGGGGGTACAACGGTCGAGTTCGCGGAATGGTCGCGGTCGAAGTGACGCCCGCTGCGCGGGATCAGGTCCTCAAGATCATGGAGCGCCAGGGAAAGCCCGGCTCCGCCCTCCGACTCTACGTTCAGGGGGGAGGGTGCTCGGGTCTCACCTACGGCATGTCCTTCGACAAGCAGGAGAGCGGAGACGAAGTGGCGTTCCACCAGAACGGCCTCGTGGTCGTCGTCGATCGGGCGAGCGCCCCGCTGCTCGAGGGGGTCAAGGTCGACTTCTTGCTCGGGCTCGAGGCCTCGGGGTTCAAGATCTACAACCCGAACGCGAAGGAAACCTGCTCCTGCGGGAAGTCGTTCTCGGCGTAGTCCCTTCGCTCGCGACACCGGAGCTTTATAGCCCGCACTTTGTTCTGTAATCGGGGATTCGAGGAGGGCCCCAGGCATGAGCGATAGTGGAATCAAATTGGAAGTCACACCGGAAGCGCAGGACCAGGTCCGGGGCCTGATGAAGAGTCAGAAGCCCGGGATGGCGGTCCGCGTCTACCTTCAGTCGGGCGGCGGCGGTGGCTGCGGAAGCGGCTGCAGTTGCGGCTCGGGCGGCGGGTGCGGTAGCGGCGGCGGTGGGGGACCCTCTTTCGGGATGGCCTTCGACAAGCCGCGCAACGGGGACCAGGTCGTCCAGGTCGACGGATTCTCGATCGTCGTCGACGACCTCTCCGCCGAGATGCTGAACGGAGCGCGGATCGACTTCGTCCAGGACCTGAACCAGTCCGGATTCAAGATCACGCCGCCGAACGCGCCGACGACCCCG
>JASHUP010000183.1 GCA_030039915.1 Thermoplasmata archaeon
GCCCCTCTCGGGATCCTCACGGATTTTTTCTATACTGTGGGTCTCGGCGTGGGCGCGATCCGTTGGAGCCTGGGCCGTAAGATCTGATCCGCCAGCGGAACCGACCTTCCGCTGCGAAACCGAGGCCCTGGCTCCGGTTGGACCATGCCCTCACGATCGCGGGGCCGGGTGGGCGGACTTCCAGAGTTCGCGCGAACACCAGATGAAGATCCAGGCCGGGAGCAAGACCGCGAACCCCACCACGATCCATGCGAAGTTCACGCCACCGGTCGTCCGGACGAAATAGGTCTCGTGCACGCTGAATTCGAGCGAGACGGTGGATGCGGCCAACTTTCCGAACAACAACAGAGAGTCCGGTCCGACAAAGCTGAGGTTCGTGGAGCTCACCTCCACCGAACCCCCCGACGCCGAGGAATAGTAGACGATCGGGGTGGAGTTCCCGAGGCCCACGAACGTCGGCTGCGATCGGTTCTCGGTCGAAGCGAAGAATCCTCCCACATACGCCACTTGCGAGGGAGGAGAGGAAGAGACTCCGGTCAAGTTCCCGATCCACGCTTCTTGACGGTCGAATGCACTGCTTAGGTTGTACTTCCCGAGGTAGATCGAGTACGCCCAGGCCTGGCTGAGGTTGAGGGGAAGCGACACTTGTTGATCGTTGACGAAGGCGGAGACGCGGTTCAAGGTTGAATTGAACTCGAACCCCGAGAGGAACCACTGCCCCTCGACGGCGCTCGTGATGACTCGGGTGATGGTCCAGTTCCCTCCGGACTCCGTGGCGAGGTACAGGTAGCCGTCGTTCAGGTAACATTCCGCGGCGTGCTGAGGGTCCACGAATGCGGTCCAAAGCGTGTTCTTGACCGACGAGGTGTTGCTGTACTCCGCCGCGAAGAACTCCTCTCGGTCGGAGAGGTTCCCCGCCGACTCGTTGTACTCGAGGGCGCGCGTGCCGTCGACGGCGTAGACCGGAGTGGTTCCATCGATCGGGGGAATGATCTCACTCGTCGGGCTCCCGCCCTGGGTGGTGAGCGGGGTCCACTCGGTCGCCCCCGCGCCGAGCGCAAGCATCGACGAATAGAGGGCCTCGCTGCGATTCGTCTGCCAGACCGTGACCGGCCCCCGGCTCGTCTTGGGGTCCACCGTGACGCTGAGGTTAACCCGGTTCGTGGTCTGCGCGATGTTGCGGGCGAATCCGACCGGGGGAGACGAACTGACGATGTTCACCGTGCCCGAGGACGAATCCACCGAGTAGGTGGTCGGTCCCGCGAGCGGGTAGAGCAGCGGGTTCGCGACGTCGTAGGCGTAGAACTCCTGGGAATTGAACTGCTGATGGCTCGCGAGCGGAGCACCAGCGGGGGTAGCGTACGCGATCCCCACCGGGACCGCGACGAGCAGCGCGGCGACCAGGCACGCACTGAGGAATGCGTTCCTCGACGTGCGAGCGGGAGGCAGCACGCGCGAGGGAGCGGGAGCGCTGGAAGGCGACCGCACGTTCGGACCCCGTCGCTCCAGCCAGACCAGGCCCGCGATCGTGAGTACCGTGCCGACCGAGTAGGCGAGGAACAGGAACCGGGCAACGGACGACTGGCCTAGGGTGTCGTAGAGGATGACGTTCTGGTGCAAGTAGGGATAGAACCAGTAGTAGACCCCCGTGACCTGCCCGGGGCCGTTGAACATCTCGACGAGCAGATAGACCGGAACGAGGAACGCTTCGAAGAGGAGGATCCGCCAATAGCTCGCGGGCCGCCCGGAAACGCTCAGAGCGAACGACAAGGGAACCAGCGCGGCGAGAATGGCGAAAACGTCGGCCGGGAGACGGAAGGTCAGCGCGAACGCGACCGTGAGCACCGTGAGGAGCGTGGTGCCCTGACCGATGTTCCAGCGACGGAACACCACCGGGATCACGATCGAGAGGAGGGCGGCCAGCACGGTGAAGACCCGTTGGTTCGTGGAAAAGTAGGACGTCCACGGCGGCGAGAGGTAGTACGGGAACGAATACCCCGTGATCTGGACGGTGCTGAGGAGGGAAGAGGTGTTGATCGAGCCGAGCCCTAGCACGACGATCGGAAGGGCGAAGATCGCGAGCACGACGCCGAGCAGAACGACGGAGAGGAGCTTGTGGCGGCGCCCGTCGAGCCAGAGGATCAGGGTCGGCACGAAGAGCAGGGTGAAGTAGTAGGTGAGGACGGTGAGCGAGATCGCGACGGCGCCGAGGACCACCGCCGGAACGTTGACCTTCGGTTTCCACCCGTACCGAAAGAGGAAGACCGCAAGGAAGACAAGGAAGACCACCAGCAGGTCGGGGTCCCCCGCGATGGCGTTCACGAAGATGAGGAAGGGATTGAACAGGATGGCGTAGAAGAAGGTCTTGGGATTCGGCTTCCCTTCGCGGCGCGCGATCTCGAACGCGATTCGGGCGGCCAGAAAGCCGGCCACCACTCCGATCGCCTTGAGCACGGCCGACGCCGCGATCGCGTTGAATCCGAACGCCGGGTAGCCCAGGAAGGCGAGCATGTTGTACGGCAGGACGAAATATCCTGCCCCGGGAAGGATCAGGTAGCCCTGCCCGACGCTGCTCGCGGCCTGGTACGGGTTGAGCCCGAGCCAGAGGTAGCTCGAGGAGTAAATGCCCCCGTTGAGATTGTAGGCGTCGAGCGTGAGGAAGAGGAACGGAAGGTTGATCGCCGCGTAGATGACGGCGGACCAGACCCAAAAGCGGCGGGTGGGCTGGACCGCCCCTCGGGGTCCGCCCGTGTCCACTTCAGCGGTCACGGAGAAGCGGACTCCAGTCCCTGGGTCGCGCGACGGGAGAGTCCACCGCGGAATCCAACGGAATGGGTCTTCGGTGCTCACTCGGCGGTGACGTGCGCGGCCGACGAGGACATCGTGGCTTCGAGGGCCGTTGCGGTGGGCGGCGCCGGGGGTCGCGTGCGACCCTCCCGCGAAAGTTCACTCCACACCCAACGATAGGTGACGGGGATCCCTTGGGCGAGGCGGATTCGGGGCTCCCATCCGAGCACCGAGCGAATGAGCGTGTTGTCACTGTTCCTCCCCCGGACCCCCTGGGGCCGGTCGAGTTCGTAGTGCTTACGCAGGGTCTTTCCGGCAGCGGTGCAGACCATGTCGACGAGCTCGTTCACCGTCACCATCTCGCTCGAGCCGACGTTGAGTGGCTGGGTCTGCTCCGACTCCATGACTCGGCGAACCCCCTCGACGGCGTCGTCGATGTAGCAGAAGCTTCGGGTCTGCTTTCCGTCCCCCCAAATCGGGACGGAGCCCCCGTCGGGGGCACAGGCGACCTTGCAGGAGATCGCGGCGGGCGCTTTCTCGCGCCCTCCCTGATACGTCCCCAGGGGGCCGTAGATGTTGTGGAATCGAACGATCCGCACGCCGAGGCCGTGCTCTTCGCCGAAGTAGCTCGTGAGCTGCTCGGCGAATAGTTTCTCCCACCCGTACCCCTTCTCGGGCTCCGCGGGGATCGCGTCGGACTCCCGCAGGGGCCGAAGCTCCGCGTCTTTCTGCCGATCGGCCGGATAGACGCACGCGGAAGAGGTGTAGAGATACCGCTTGATGCCCGCGAGGCGGGCGGCTTCGAGCATGTGACTATTGATCAGAATGTTGTTCCGGCTGAGCGTCGCATGGTTCGCGGTGATGTACCCGATACCCCCCATGTCGGCGGCGAGCTGGTACACGTCTTCGACATTCTCCATCGCGGCGGTGCAGTTCTCGAAGAACCGAAGGTCCGCGATCTGAAAATCATCGGCCGGGCTCGGCTCGAACTGAGGTCGCTTGATGTCGACCCCTCGGACCCAAAATCCCTCGTCCTTCAGTCGGCGCACCAGGTGATGACCGATGAAACCGCCAGCGCCCGCGACGAGCGCCCTTCGACCTCTGCCGGGCTTATCTACCACTTCCGTTCCCTCCGCGACTGTTCGTTTCCGATCCAATGGCGGTTCGTGCGGTTTCGACCCGAAGGAGTGACTCTACGGATGTCATTGAATCCCCCGGGCGATGGAACTGGGCACGTTCCGACGCGCATATTCCCGGATACGGCGCGCGCCATGGAAACGGACAACAACAAGTGAAACGGGGGGTAAATAAGCCCTCCGTCGATGAGGCCGGATGTATAGACGTGACGCCGGAAGCGGGTAGGAATCCTTGACACATCCTAGCATGCCGGGAAACGAACCGGTGCCCACCGCCCCTCCAAGTCCGGTCCCCATTCCAAGTGAAGGAGCCCAACTGACCGTATTTCTACCTGTGTACAACGAAGCCGGGTCCATTGCCGAAGTCCTGAGAGGGTTTTACAGCGAAGTGGTCCGTCCCTTGGGAGCCAGTCTCCTCGTGTGCGAGGACGGTAGTTCGGATGGGACTCCCGAGGTTCTGGAGCGCCTCTCGCACGAGATACCGATGCAGCTCGTCACGAGCCGGACCCGGAAGGGGTACGGGGGAGCGATGCGGGATGGCCTCCGCCTGGCCGCCTCCCCCCTGGTGTTCATCGCCGACTCGGACGGCCAGTACGACCCGGCGGAGTTTTGGAAGATATGGAACGCGGCGGGGTCCTACGACATGATCATCGGTCGGAAGGTCGTACGACAGGAGCGGTTCTACCGGGCGCTGCTATCGCGGGGATTTCACGTCGTGATCAAGGCCCTAACGAACGTTCCACTTCGGGACATGGACTGCGGCTTTCGGCTGATCCGTCGAGACGTGATTGCGAAGGTCCTTCCGGAGGTTCGCTCGCTTCCGTATAGCTTCCTGGCCGAATTTTCCATCGTCGCCTATCGAAAGGGGTTCCGCATCCTGGAGGTTCCCGTGGTGCACCGAGCTCGCATCTCGGGCAGCACCTCGATCTATTCTTGGAACCGCCTACCGTTCATCATCGTCCATCAGGTCGTGGGAATTCTTCGACTGTCCCGACGGCTGAATCGCCCCCGAGCGATCGAACCGTCGGACCGCGCCGCTTCGACCGTCCACTCCTGATTCGATCACCCGAAACGGCCCCGACGTGTAGACCCCGGCAGCCGGAGCGAGGGTTGGTCCGTTCTCGCGCGCCCTCCGAAAACCCAATCCGAGTTTGTCCAGACCGCGGAGAACTTCGCTCAAGGGGAGTTCAGCGTTTTCGCGCCTCGGCACGGGCGAGACGATAGGTGTGGGAGAGGTTGCCCGGCCACATGAACGCAAATTTCCATCGTCGATACCGATCCGGGGCCGGAGTGGTCGCGAGTTCGCGGGGCGAGGTTCGATCTCGAATCGCCTTCCGGGCGAGCCGGTCGACGTCCCCGAGGTACGTCCGTGTTTCGGACAGGATGGTCGGAGGACCGGGGGGTCCGTGGCCCGGCAGAACCAGTTCGGAACCGAGTCGTTCCATTCGTTTCAGCATCTCAATCCAGACCCTTGGCCGACCGTTGGTGAGCGACGGATGGAAGCCGCGGATCGCGAGGTCCCCCCCGAAGAGGATCCGTTCACCGGGGAGGTAGGCGAACACATCGGAGGGGGAATGCCCGCCCCCGTAGGTGATGAGGTGCACCGCTCGGCGGGATCCCTCGATGATGATCCGGTCTTCGAAGGTCACCGAGGGAGGGACGATGCGGTGCGAGGCCGGGGTCGCGAGCAGGCCCCGATACCACGCGCGTAACAGCGGCCGGTCGACCGGCACAATGGAAGAGTCCGGCCCGTCGATCGAGGGAAGTTCTCGCCGCATGAACCGTCGATCGTCGCGGAACTGCGCCCGGCTGAATTTCAGGATGTTCTCGCGAACGGTCCGACTGGACACGATGTGACTCTCGACAAACGCGGAGTTCCCCCAGATGTGGTCGCCGTGCCAGTGGCTGTTCACGACCCAGGTCGGTCGGTGGCCCGTGATCCGTTCGGCCGCTCGAACGAGGTCGTGACCCGCCACCGGCGTGAGCATGGTGTCGAACACCAACGTCTCGTCGCCGAGATTGACGATACCCGAGTTGCACAGCCCGAAGCCCTCGGGAGCTGCGATCGCAGCATGGACCCCGGGCGCGAGGGGCTCGATCTTGAAGTGGCGCGAAGGTCTCCCGGCCAATGCTACTCCCGGAACCGAATTCCCTCCATCGATCGGAGACGGCTCGGGGTTCCTTCGGTCGACCCGGTGCGGGGGGCCCGCGAATTGGAATCGATGGGGAACATGAACGTCGGTCGTGAGAAGGGAACGTCTACTTCAGCGTTTTAGTGAGCGCTCCGAGCGCGGCGGTCAGGTCGTCGTCGTGCAGCAGAAAGATCGTATCCGTGTAGCACGAGAGGGCCTCCACGATGTTGATGCCTTGCGCCGCGAGCACGCCCGCGAGATGACGAAGGAGTCCCGGAGTCTCCTCAATGCTCTCGGGGCTCGTGACGGAAACCTCGACCAGGTTCTTGCGGATCGAAATCACTTGGTGTTCCCGCAGCCGTCGAAGCACTCGGGGGACCGAATCCTCGTCGACGATGACCACCGTTCCCCGCGAGACCTGGATCAGCCGGCACAGCAAGCTCTCGTCCAGCAGTTCCTCCACCACGTCCCCGAGCCGGTTGAGCACTTCGGCGCCTTGGTTCAGCGTGAGGGCGGCGACCTTCGTCCGCGTCTCGATTCGGCTCTTGCGCATCACCCGATATACCCCCGCCTCCCGGGCCGCCTCGCTGCGCCCTCGAGGGTATCGGCGACAGGCCGCGAGGACGGCATCGGTCGGTGGGATGCCGAGGTCCTCCGACACCCGGCGGGCGATGGCCGAGTAGTTCCCGATTTTGAGGCGGATGGCGTCGCCGAGCGTGGGGTGGGCGTCCAAGTATTCGCGGACACGCTCGGCGGTCGACTCTTCGGGCATTATTGTCCCATTTCGGACATTTCGGTCCAGATCTGTCCGGTGACGGTCACACCCTATAAATCGGTGCCGCTCCGTGACGCTCGTTTGTGAAGCACCGGGCGCCGAAGCGGAAGATCGTTCTCGCCTACTCCGGGGGTCTGGATACCTCCGTTGCCATTCCGTGGCTCACGGAAACGAAGGAGGCGGACGTCGTCGCGGTCACTGTCGACGTGGGCCAACCCGTCGACCTCGAGAAGGTTCGAGCCAAGGCGAGGGCCTCCGGAGCGGTGGCCGCCTACGTCGCTGACGCTCGCAAGGAGTTCGCGGAAGAATTCATCGCTCCCGCCCTCCGCGCGAACGCGCTCTACGAGGGGGTCTACCCGCTCAGCACGGCGCTCGCTCGGCCCCTCATCGCCCGCCATCTGGTCGAGGTCGCCCGAAAGGAGGGAGCCGGGTTCGTGGCCCATGGTTGCACGGGAAAGGGAAACGATCAGGTCCGGTTCGACCTCTCGACCACCAGCCTCGCGCCCGAACTCGAAGTGGTCGCTCCCGCTCGAGAATGGGGCATGAGTCGGGAGGACGAGATCGCCTTCGCCCGCGAGCACGGCATTTCGGTCGAGGCGACCAAGGCGTCGCCGTACAGCACTGACGAGAATCTCTGGGGACGTTCCGTCGAGTGTGGAATCCTCGAGGACCCCGCGGTCGAACCTCCCGAGGAGGCGTACGGATGGACCCGCTCGCCGGCCGAGGCCCCGGCGAAGCCCGAATACGTGAACATCACCTTCGAGAAGGGTATCCCTCTCGCGATCAACGGTCGCCACCTCCCGCTGCACGAGTTGATCGCCGCCCTCAATCGCACCGCCGGCACGCACGGCGTGGGCCGCATCGACCACCTCGAGTCCCGCGTGGTCGGGATCAAATCCCGCGAGGTGTACGAGTGCCCGGCGGCCGTGGTGCTCATCGCGGCCCACCAGGCACTGGAGGCGCTCGTCCTTCCGCGGGACCTCCTCGAATTCAAGCGTTCGGTCGAGCAGCGATACGC
>JASHUP010000184.1 GCA_030039915.1 Thermoplasmata archaeon
GTCCGCGTCCGAGCGGAAGGTCAGCGGCGTCTCTATTCTCTGCGTCCTCAGCCGTTCCGCGATCTCGACCGATGGGTCCAGGACTATCGAGACCTGGTTGAGGATCGGCTGGACCGGCTCGAGAAGCTCGTCGAAGCCGGCGAACCGGAATCACGCTCCCTCCCGCAATCCTCGCGGAGGAAGGAACGATGAGCGGATCTGCAAGTTTCGGGAAGAGCACCACTGAGCCGACCATTTTCTCGTTGCCCAGCGAGACGGAGAACCGAGTGAGCCGGGTCTTCCGGGGCCCTCCGGAGCGAGTCTTTCGACTGTTCACCGATCGGGCGACGCTCCCGTACATCTTTTCTCCGGATCCCGCCAAGGTGTCGGTCGAGACTTTTGAGTTCACGAAGGGCGGGCGGTACTCCATTCGCGTCCAGCAGGACGACGGGTCCACGACTCGAATTCACGGCGAGTTTCTCGAGATCGACCCCCCTCACAAAGTGGTCAACACCTTTGCCGCCAACGAGTCCCCCGAGACGGCGGTCGAGACGGACGTATTCGAACCCGAGGGCGAGTTCACCCGGCTCACGGTGACGTGGAAGTTCAAGACCCGCAAGGAGCGGGACCAGATGGCCGGACCTCGCTCGGAAGCGGCGCTGACGGCGATGTGGGATCACTTCGAGGAGATCCTCTCCGGCGGCATTCCGGGGAAGGCCACGGCGAGGGCGTGAGGAGTGGGACGATGACTCGTAAGATCACCGCCAACGCCTACATGACCTTGGACGGACGAGGAGAGTTCCCGAAGTACCCCGGCTCGGACCGAAGGTCGGAGGAGATCAACGCCCTCTTTCGAGAGATGTGGGCGAAGCGGTACGACGACGTCACGACCGTGGTCATGGGGCGCAGATCCTTCCTAGGCCACCGACGAGTTTGGACCGAAAAGGCCCGGAAGCCGACGGACCAGGAATTTCTGTTCGAGTACTCCCGCTACCTCGATCGTGTCGACAAGGTCTGTCTCTCCCGCACCCTCAAGTCGCCCGGCTGGGAAAACTCGCGCATCATGAAGGGGGACCTGGGCCAGATCCTCAGCAAGCTGAAACGAGAGAAAGGAGGGAACATCATGGTCGAGGGCGGACCGCGCGTGATCAACGAGGTCGCGCGGCGCAACCTGGCCGATGACTACTGGTTCTTCATCATGCCGGTGGTGTATGGGAAGGGACCTCGGTACTGGGGGAACATTCCGAAGGGAACTCAAACCACCCTGAAGCTGGTGGAAACGGTGCCGGGCGAGGATCAGGAGATCCTCCTCCACTACGAGAGGGTCCCATAGTCAGTCGATCGGCCTCCCCTTCCGTTCGCTGAGCAAGGCTGCGCCTATCTGGCCGTCGAGCTTCCGCGATCGGAAGGGAAGGCGTGAACCGAACCGCTCCCGATCGTGGGTAAGTGGGCGCAACTGCCATTGCGCATCGTTC
Organism: Thermoplasmata archaeon; assembly: GCA_030039915.1. The sequence goes on from JASHUP010000184.1 coordinate 1,455, forward strand.
AAACTCTAGGTGAGAACGGCAAGTTTCCGTTGGATTAAGTATCGAGTTCTCGTTCACGCTCCCGTCCCCTTCGGGGGTCGGGATCGGTATGCGCGGAAGGAGTTGGAAACGAAAAGCGGGACTGTCGGCGGCCACGGCTCTTGCGGTGCTCGCCTCGGCGCTGATGGTGGGGAGCGCGATGGCGGGGGGCCCGACAGTGCCGGCGGCGGCCCAGGCGGCCTCGGGCTTCACCCTACATGCGGCAATCGAGCTGTCTCCAACCCAGTCGCAGTTTCTCGACTACTTCGGGTACTCGGTGGCCGCGGCCGGCGCCTGCGTCGCTGTAGGTGAACCGGAATACAGCGTAGGCACCCAAGTCGACTCCGGCAATGTGACCATCTTCACGGACACGGGGCACCTCGTGCAGACGATCGGCAATCCTCTCTTCATCTCCGACTCGCTTTTCGGGTGGTCGGTCGCTATGAGCACCTCGATCCTCGTCGTGGGTGCTCCCGGCGCGGTCACCGCCGGGGGCACGGACAGTGGCAACGCCTACGTCTACTCGCTCAACTCGAACTGTCAGGCAACCTACGTAGCGACGCTGCTCGAGCCCACGCGGTTGGGAGGGGACTTCGGCCTCTCGGTCGCCCTGAGCGGCTCGACGGTTCTGGTCGGAGCCCCACTCGAGCCTGCCTCGGGAGTACTGGAGGCGGGCAATGCCTACCTCTTCTCGACCGCCGGAGTGTACATCGGCTCGCTGACCTCGCAGAACCCAGCCGACGAGGGGTTCTTCGGATTCGCGGTCGCGCTCGAGGGCACGACGGCCACTGTCGGGGCGCCGGGAGAGAACATCACGGGAGGCCACGTCTACATCTTCTTCAAGGCGACCAGCCCAGCGGCTGACCAGACCACGTACGTTCTAGCGAGCCCGCACGCTCTGGCCGGATCCCTCGGAGTGGGCGGGGTCTTCGGAGAGTCGCTGGCGGTGAGTGGGTACCACCTCGTGGTGGGAGCGCCGGGCGAGAATGCGGGAGGAATCGACGCCTCCGGTAACGCCTACGTCTACAACTCGTCCACCGGATTGCTGGATTACCAGATCGTCGACCCGTCTCCGGGTTACGAGTACTCCTTCGGGTCCGCCGTCGCTGCAACGA
>JASHUP010000185.1 GCA_030039915.1 Thermoplasmata archaeon
CGTATGCTGAGCTGAGGGCCGAGTCCGCGCGTCTCGCGAGCGAGGTGGGCGACGTGCTCGCGGTCGGCGGAGTAGTACCGCTGATGGAGCAGTATCGGTTCCCCGAGCTCGCACGGGTCCTCGAGTCCGCGCGGCCCGCGCTCTCCCCGGCCGCCGCGGTGCACCTCTTCGGCACGGGACACCCGATGACGTTCGCGTTCGCGGCGCTCTTCGGGGTCGACCTCTTCGACTCCTCCGCCTACCACAAGTTCGCGCGCCGCGGCAATCTGATGTTCCCGGAGGGCACGGTGGCGCTCGACGACGTACGGGAGGCGGCCTGCTTCTGTTCGCTCTGCGCCGAGATGCCCCTTCCCGAGGTGGCTCGCCGTCCGGCCGAGGAACGGGAGCGTCGTGTGGCGGCGCACAACTTGCTCGTCTCGATGGAGGAGATCGGTCGTGTGCGGCAATCGATCCGGGACGGCACGTTGTGGGAACTCGCCGAGCGGAGGACGACGGCCCATCCCGCGCTGCGCGCGGGCCTCCGCGAAGCGACGGCCCACCCGGACGTCTTCCTCCCGACCGAGCCCGCGTCCCGACGCGCGTTTCGCGAGGTCGTCGCCGAGAGCGCGCTTCGACCCGCCGGCGTTCGGTTTCGACATCGCGTCGAGGTTTTCCGGGTCGGTCGCGAGGCCGGCCGCCTCGTTCCTCGGTTTCCCCTGCGCCCCGAGTACCTCGAGCACCTTCCCACCGCGGACCGATCGGGCCGCTCGCTCGAATGGGAGAGCTCGACTCCCTTCGGGTCCGTCCCGGTCGAACTCACGGACCTCTATCCCGTCGGGCCCTACCTCGGGGTTGAGGAGTACGTTCTCCGCCCTCGGCATCGTTCCCCCGAGGCGTTCGCTTCGATCGTTCGAGAGACCGTGGGCTCGCAGGTCGATACTGGGAGCGACTGGACCTCGTCCTGGGACGTTCGGCAGCTCTCCCGGCTCCTCGAGTGGCAGTACGGGCCGCTGACCGCTTCCAAGGTTGCGAAGGGGCTTCGAGCGGAACGATCCCGGCGCACCGGGCGGCTACGGGCCATCGTTCGTGACGGAGAGGCAAGGTTCGTCGTCGGGACCGACGGCGTCCCACGGCCGACGTTCCGCGGGGCGAAGGAGCTCCACGCCCACCTCGATCCCGGTCGGGAGCGTGTCGTGGTCGACGACGACGCCGCGCCGTTCGTTCGGGAAGGAAAGAGCCTCTTCTCGTCGTTCGTGGCTCAGGCCGATCCGGCCCTCGTCCCCGGCGCGTCCGCGCTCCTCGTGGACGGAAGCGACACCCTGCTCGCGGTCGGGCGGCTGATGCTGGCCCCGAGTGAAATGGGTCGACTTCGACGCGGGGTGGCGGTCCGAGTCACGGCTCACGCCCGGTCGCCGTCCCCCGACGCAGAAGAGTGAGCGCAGGCACGGCCGGGCGAAGTACCGCAACGCTTTGACCCGCCCCCTTTAATGCGACCGAAGGTAGGGCGAAGAGGAGCCGACGCACGCGTGCGATGACCCGAACCTTCCTCCTTCTCCAGCTCGACAGCGAGGGTGCGCCCTATTCGGAGGTCGCCTCGATCCTGGAGGACATTGGCTTCCAACCCGAGACCGAAGGATACGACTTTCTCTACGATTGGGGCCGGCCGGCGACCATCGCCGAGTCGCTCGCGTTCGCGGACCGGATCCAGGAAGCGTTGCGGGGAAAGCGGGTGCGCTTCCGGATCGAGTCCACCGAGGACTGACGCGCCGGCTCTCGCCCCGAGGCGGGGGTTATATCGGACGTCCCGGTGGTCGCTCGATGGTCGTTCTCGGGATCGAGTCCACCGCGCACACTGCGTCGGTGGGGATCGTCACAGAGGACGCCTCGGTCCTCGGGCTCGCGTCGGACTTCTATCGGCCCCCCTCGGGCGGAATCCACCCCCGGGAGGCCGCAAATCACCACGTTGACGTCCTACCGAACCTCGTCGAACAAGCCCTCGAGAGCGCCCACGTTCGTCCGAACGAGCTCGATGCGGTGGCCTTCGCGCAAGGTCCTGGGCTCGGTCCGTGCCTGCGAGCGGGCGCGACCGTGGCTCGGATGCTTTCCCTCGCCTGGAACCGTCCGCTCGTCCCCGTCAACCACTGCGTGGCGCATGTGGAGATCGCCCGCGTTCTGAGCGGGCTTGACGACCCGCTTCTCCTCTATGCGAGCGGTGGGAACACGCAGGTCATCGCGTACGCACGGGGCCGCTACCGCGTTCTCGGGGAGACCTTGGACATCGGGGTCGGGAACTTCCTCGACAAGCTCTGGATCGGCATGGGAGGCACCTTCCCGGGTGGTCCGGCGCTCGAAGCGGAAGCGCGGTCGGGCGAGGAACTGCTGCCCCTGCCGTACTCCGTCCACGGGATGGACGTCGCGTTCTCGGGTATTCTCACGGCAACGCTGGCCCTTCATCGACGCGGCGTGCCCCGACCGGACCTCGCCTATTCGGTGGAAGCCACCTCCTACTCGATGCTGACGGAGATCACCGAACGGGCCCTCGCGCACCGAGGTCGAGACGCGGTCGTGCTCGGGGGCGGCGTCGCGTGCAACGGTCGGCTCCGCGAGATGGTCCGGGCGATGAGCGAGGGTCGGGGCGGAACGATGTTCGCTCCCCCGAAGTCACTGTGCGTCGACAACGGCGCGATGATCGCGTGGACGGGTCATCTCGCGTTCGGCGCCGGAGTGACAACGGCCGTGGACCTGTCCGCGGTTCAGCCGCGGCAGCGCACCGACCTCGTGCCGACGCCCTGGCGGGCGGACTGAGCGTTCTGCGGTTATGAACGGGCAACGGCTACCGGAGCGATGGACGCGGTAGACGTCCTGGTCGTCGGGGCCGGCCCCGCCGGGTCGACGGCCGCGGCCCGGCTCGCGAGCGGAGGGCACCGGGTCGTCCTCATCGAGGAGCACCCACGGGTCGGGCACCCGGTGCAATGTGCCGGTCTCGTTTCGCAACGGGTGCTCGACCTCGCGGGTTCGAGCACGATGGTACGAACCTCGGTCCGAGGCGCGAGCGTGTTCGGCCCGTCGCTCGAGTCGATCTCCTTCCGAGCCCCCTCGGCCCGGGCGTTCGTGATCGACCGGGCGGGCCTCGACGTCTATCTCGCCGACCGGGCCGCGCGAGCGGGTGCGGAAGTTCGGACGTCGACCCGTTTCGACTCGGTCGAGGGCGAGTCCTCCGACCGTCTCACGGTCCGCGTCCGGGGGCCGGACGGCGCTGCCGAGCAGCTCCGCCCCCGTCTCGTGATCGGCGCGGATGGGGTCGCGAGTGCCGTGGCCCGAGCGTTCCGCCTTCGGCGACCGGTCGAGGTCCTGCCGGCCTTTGAAGCCGAGTTCCCGGTGAGTCCGGGCGACCCCGACACCGTGGAGGTCTACCTTGGCCGCGCCTTCGCGCCGGGCCTCTTCGGTTGGTGGATCCCCGACGGAAGCGGCGGGGCCCGGGTCGGCGTCGCGGTCGATGCCGACGGAACGCCGGCCCGGACGTACTTCGATCGCCTCCTCGACCACCTTTCACGCCGCTTTGGCCGACGCCTTGCGAGCCCGACGGCCTACCTGGTCTCCGGGATACCGATCGGATCGATGCCGCGCACCCACGCGCGTCGGGCGCTGCTCGTCGGCGACGCCGCGGCGCAGGTGAAGCCGCTCTCGGGCGGAGGGATCTTCACGGGGATGAAGTGCGCCGAGATCGCCGCGGACGTCGCCTCCCGAGCCCTCGGCGCGAACGACCTTTCCGAGGGAACGCTCGCCGAGTACGACCGTCGATGGCGGAGCGAGCTCGGAGAGGAGTTCCGTCGGGCGCTCTACCTGCGCCGATTGTTCGCGCGGCTCACCGACGACGAGCTCGATCGCGTGGTCCGTGCCCTCCACGGAGCCCGGCTCGCCGAAACGATCGTCGCCTTCGGCGACATCGACTTCCCGACGCGGGTCGCCCGGGAACTCCTGCGAGAGTCCCCCGGGCTCGTTCGCTTGCTCCCGAAGGCCTTCGGTGCCTGGGTCTCCCCCGGCGCCTACCGGGCCCCCGAGCTCGACTTCGGTCCTCGGCGGAAGTAGACGAACGCGCCGGCGCCCACGAGGAGAATCGCGGCCGCTAGGATGAGGGCCAGTGCGATGTCCCAGTTCGACGACGCGACGTAGATCGCCGTCTCCGCGGTCACTCCCGATACCCCGAGCGTGGTGAGGTTGAGGGTCGTGCTCCCGTTCGGGAGCTCGGTCGCGGCGTCCCAGACGCTCGCCGAGAACCAGCCCCGAGACTCGAGGCGATAGTTCGTCCCGTTCGCCGTGAACGATAGCGCGGTTCGAACCGCGAACGTTCCGGCCGGGGTGGTCGAGGCGGTAGCGACCCCCACCGAACCGTCGACGCGGCTCCCGGGCGAGATCCCGGAGAGCGAGACGTTGACGGAAGACCCGGAGGAGCTGACGCCCAAGAGCACCGGCGGCGCCGTGCCGGCGACGGAGGACGTCGCGTTGCCGGGGAAGGCGTTGAAGGCGTACACGTCCAGGGTCACGACCACGTTCGACATCGGGAAGAAACCCGACGGGTCCGCGACCTGGAAGCCGAGGGTGCCCTGGGCGCCCGGTGCCAAGTCGGGCCCGCTGAGGTGGGAGAGGAAAGTCGAGTCGTAGCCGATCGGAAGCGGGGGAAACGGCGCGGCCGCGGCCACCGACGGCGGGCCGGCGGCGAGGGAAACGAGACTGAGTACGATCGCGACCGACGAGAAGATCCGTCGCCCGAGCGACCTACTCACCGACGTCCTCCGGGAACCGTCCGCTCTCCGCGAGCGCGATCAGCCGCCGGATCCGCTCCATCGCCTGGCGATGGCCACGTCGGCCCCCGACGCCCAGGAGGCCCGGAAGACTCCCGCTCATGGGCGCGGACATCGCCGTCGCCTTGAACAGCGCCCGGGCGAGCGCGCGGGGCCGCTGCGTGAGGGCGACCGCGTCCAGGTCCGCGCGGTACTCTTCGCGGCGCGTGAGGGACTCCGCGAAGAAGGCGAGGATCGGGTCCCACCGCAGGAGCCGAGAGAGAGTCCGGAAGAACGTGAGATACCGACCGTCGAGCTCCCGCAGGTGGCTCACCTCGTGTGCGAGCACCGCTTCCCACTCCGGCGAAGAGAGCTCGGCGGAGAGTCGGTGGGAGACCATGACCACGTCCCGCCGTCGGAGCCCGCGAGCGCCCCCGCGCTCGATCAGCGTGAACGCAAAGGCGCCCCCGGTCGCCGAGTTGAATTCTCGCAGGCTCGTGGCGGTGGCGGGTCGGGGAAGTCGGGCCGGCCAGGCGATCTCCCGAGACGGAAACAGCCGCAGGAAGCCGCGGCCCACGATCTGGCTCAGCAGGAAGGCGACGAGGAACACGCAGAACGCGCCCAACGCCCCGGCGACCCAGACGGGCAAGGCTCTCGGCTCGAACAGGAGGACCGGGGACTCCGCGAGACGAACGACGGCCGTCCAGCCGCCGTTGAGGAGCACCCACATCAGCGCGGTCGTCGCGAGGAGCGCCCAGACGCCGAGGAAGACGGCGGAGAGGCGGAAGAGCGTCGACGAGCCCGAGCGTCGGAACGCGAAGGCGAGGGCCGATCCGAGGCCGGCCCAGACGACCACGGGCAGAAAGAGGAGGGCGAGGGCGTCGGAGGACATGGTCGGAGCGTCGGGAGCTCAGTCGAGCCCCAGCCGACGTCGGAGCTCGCTTTCCTCCGATGGGTTCAGTTTCGCAATCTCCTCGTTCAGGTGGACGACCCCCGCGGGGCCGAACATGTCGACCACGCCGCGGAGGACGTTCATGAGGTATTTGTGTTCGACGTTCGCGGGCCGGTAAACATAGCGCTCTCCGCCGCGGCAGGTCTCGCGCCGCCGCCTCACCAAGCCCTTGGAGAACAGGCGGGAAAGAATCGTGGCCACGGTCGTGTAGGCCACGCGGATGCCGCGTCGTTCGAGCTCCTTTCGGACGTCCCGGGCCGGTGCTTCTTTGAGCCCCCGGAGCGAAGCGAGGACCTCTGATTCGAGCGATCCGAGCATTCCGGGGGCCTCGTTCGCGGAGCGAGGGGGAGGTCCTGCCTTAACACGTTCGACGCATGCGAACGAACCAGTTCGTACGGACCGTATTCCGTCCTAGACGGCGACCCCGCGCGCAGGGTGGGTGGCGCGGGGTCGGCAAGGGTTAATGGGGGTGCCTCGTTCCGCGGCCCCGTGGCCGAACGCGACCGCGCGCGCGAGAGCATCCTCGACCTCGTAGGTCGGACCCCGCTCCTGCCGCTTCGCCGGGTCGCCCATGGACTGCCCTACCGAGTCTTGGTCAAGCTCGAGTACCTCAATCCCGGAGGTTCCGTCAAGGATCGAATCGGGACGTTCATGGTCGAGGCGGCCGAGAAAGACGGACGTCTCAAGCCCGGCGGGACCATCGTTGAGGCCTCGAGCGGGAACACGGGAGTCGGCCTCGCGCTGATCGCGGCGGTCCGTGGTTATCGGATCGTGGTCGTCATCCCCGACAAGATGAGCTCGGAGAAGATCCGCCTGCTCCGTGCCTACGGGGCGCGGGTCATCGTCACTCCGGCGGGCGTGGCGCCCGACCACCCCATGAGTCACTATTCGGTCGCGCGCCGCCTGGCGGCCGAGATCCCCGGAGCCTATTATCCGAACCAGTACGAGAATCTGGGGAACCCGGAAGCCCACTATCGGACCACGGGACCTGAGATCGACCACGACGTGCCGACCGGCCTTTCGGCGGTCGTCGGTACGGTCGGCACCGGTGGAACGATGAGCGGCATCGGTCGGTACTTCAAGGAGCATCGACCGTCGGTCCGCATCGTAGCGGTCGACCCGGCGGGCTCCGTGCTCGGACCGTACTTCCGGACCCACCAGCTCGGCAAGGCCGTCCCCTACCAAGTCGAAGGCATCGGCGAGGACATGGTCCCGAATACGATCCAATTCCAATACCTGGACGAGTTCGTCGAGGTCGGCGATCGCGAGTCGTTCCTCATGGCGCGACGGCTGGCGCAAGAGGAAGGTCTGTTCGTCGGGGGTTCCTCGGGTTCGGCCGTCGTCGGGGCGCTCCGATGGCTCTCCGGCCGCCCGATTCCCGAGCAGAGCACGGTCGTCGTGATCCTGCCGGATTCGGGCGACCGCTACCTCTCGAAGTTCTACTCCGACGACTGGATGCGCGAGAAGGGATTCCTCGACATCGGCGCAACCGCGCGCGACCTCCTCGGCCGGAAGGCCGGCACTCCGGCGCTGGTCGCGGTCGAGCCGACGACGGTCGTTCGAGACGCCCTCGGGCTGCTCCGTCACCACGGAATCTCGCAGGCCCCGGTGCTCTCCGGGTCGAGCAACGTCGGGAGGCTCGAGGAGGATGACGTTCTGCGCCGCAGCCTCACCGACGAGACGGTGCTCGACCGGTCCGTCGGGGCGCTCGGGTCCGAACCGTTCCCCGAGGTTCCGGCAGATGCCTCGGTTGCGGAGCTCCTCCATCGTCTTCGGGAGGAACGAACGCTCGTGGTCCGGGACGCCGTGACCGCCGCGGTCATCGGCGTGATAACTCGCCATGACTTGGTCGGGTACCTTTCGGAGGAGGGCGGACAGCATGCGATTTAACACACGATTGCTCCACGACGGCCAGCCGGCCGACCCGTTCACCGGTGCGGTGAACGCTCCGATCTATCTCTCGAGCACCTTCCGCCAGGCGGCACCGAACCGCAACCAAGGGTACGTTTACAGCCGCTCGGGCAACCCGACCCGCGCGGTCCTCGAGACCGCGCTCGCGAGACTCGAAGGCGGAGAGCGGGGTCTCGCGTTCAGCTCGGGGCTCGGCGCGCTCGCGACGCTGCTCGAAGCGTTCCCGAGCGGTCAGCGGATCGTCTCGATGGACGACGTGTACGGAGGTACGTGGCGGCTGTTCGAGCACCACCGCCGTCAGTTCGGTCTTCGGGTCGACTACGTCGACATGACCGACCTCGCTCGGCTTCGGGTCGCGCTGGAGGAGCCGGCCGACCTCGTCTACGTGGAGACCCCGACGAATCCGCTCCTCAAGCTCACGGACCTTGCGGGGGCGGTGCGGCTCGCTCACCGGGCCCGGGCGCTCGTGGCGGTCGACAACACGTTCGCGACGCCCGCGCTCCAGCGCCCGATCGAATCCGGGGCCGACATCATCCTCCACTCTACGACGAAGTATCTTGGGGGTCACTCGGACATCATCGGGGGCGGCCTGGTCCTGAAGACCGCCGAACTCGGAGAGCGGTTCGCGTGGCTCCAGAACGCGGTCGGGGCGGTCCCGAGCCCGTTCGACTGTTTCCTCGCACTGCGGGGGATCCATACGCTCGGAGTTCGCATGCGCGCCCACGCCGAGAGCGCGAGCGCCGTGGCGGAGGCGCTGGACGGTGCGCGCGGCGTGCGCCGGGTGATCTACCCGGGACTCCGCAGCCATCCCCAACACGCCCTCGCCCGCCGCCAGATGGCCGGAATGGGAGGAATCGTGACCGTCGAGATCAGAGGGGGCCGTCGAGGCGCTCTTCGGTTCATGAGAGGCCTGTCGATCTTCACCCTCGCCGAGAGTTTGGGAGGCGTGGAATCGCTCGTCGACCATCCGGCTTCGATGACCCACGCGAGCGTCCCCCGGCGAGAGCGCGAAGCTCACGGCGTCACGGAAGGTCTCGTCCGACTTTCGTGCGGGATCGAGGACCCGGCGGACCTCGCCGACGATGTCCGTCGAGCCGTGCGAGGCGTCTAGGCATGCGCCGCTTCACCGTGTACGACTCTCGGACCCGCGAGACCCGGGTGTTCGCCCCCCTCGCGCCTCCTCGGGTCGGACTGTACGTGTGCGGGCTCACTCCGTACGCTCCGGCGCACGTCGGGCACGGCCGAACGATGGTCTTCTTCGACGTCGTAGCGCGCGCCCTCCGACGGTGGGGGTATCGCGTATTCTACGTCCAGAACGTCACCAACCTCGACGACAAACTGATCGTGCGGGCGAGCGAGGAAGGGGTGGACCCGCTCGCCCTCGCCGACCGGCACTTCGAGGAGTTCCGCCGGTCGATGGAGCAGCTCGGGGTGCGTTCCGTGAACCACTACCCGTTCGCGACCGACTACGTTCCCGAGATCCTCGCCCAGATTCAGACGCTGATCGAGAAGGGCAGCGCATACGTGGCCGATGACGGCTCCGTCTACTTCTCCGTCGCAAAATTCCCCGAATACGGGAAGCTTTCCGGACAGCGAGTGGAGTCGCTCAAGCCCGGGGCCCGGTTGGAACCCGATGCGCGGAAACGCGCGCCCGAGGACTTCGTGATCTGGAAAGCCGCGACCCCCGGCGAGCCGAGCTGGGAGAGCCCCTGGGGACCCGGCCGCCCCGGCTGGCACATCGAGGACACGGCGATGACCCTCCGGCTGCTGGGAGAGCGGTACGACCTTCACGGGGCCGCGATCGACCTCATCTTCCCCCATCACGAGGCCGAGATCGCTCTCGCCGAATCGACGACCGGTTCCGCTCCGCTCGTGAACTACTGGATGCACGGGGGGCTTCTCCTCATGGAAGAGGAGAAGATGTCGAAGTCCCTCGGCAACGTCTTCTCGCTCGAGGAGGCGATCGACCGGGCCGGCCCGGGCCCGCTGCGGCTCTACTACCTCAACGCGTACTACCGGAGCCCGCTCGTGTTCGTTCCGGGCAAGAGCCTCGAGGAGGCTCGGGAGGCGTATGCCCGGCTGACCGTCGTGTCGGACCGGATCTCGGAAATTCTCGAGCGCGATGGTGCCGATCGTCCCGGGGATGAGCTTCGGGAGTCCCTGGGCGAGGAGGCCGAGCAGCTCCTCGAGAAGCTCGACACGACCTTCGCCGAGGACTTCAACACTCGTGAGGTGATCGCCCTTCTTTTTGGATGGACCCGGCACCTCGCGGAAGAGCTTCCTCGCCTCGAACGGTATTCGGGGAGCGCGCTCGAAGAGCTCCTCGCCCCGTACCGTTGGGGGGAGGAAGTGCTGGGACTGTTCGAACGGGAGCGATCGGGCGCGACCGGGGGATGGGCCGCAATCGTTCCCGTGGCGCTTGCGGCTCGGGCGCGGGCCCGGGCCCGCGGTGACTACGGAGAGGCAGACCGGATCCGGGACGAGCTGCGCGCCGCCGGCGTCGAGCTCGAAGACGGTTCCGACGGCACCCGCTGGCACGAGAAACGAGCGGGCTAGACCCATGCGCGGATTCGGGTTCGTCCAGCACGGAGGGCTCGACCGCCTCGAATTCGTGGACGTCCCTGACCCGGAACCGGGGCCGGGCGAGGTCCGCGTGCGGATCCGGGCGGCCGCGTTCAACCGCCTCGACCGATTTACGCTCGAAGGGATCCCCGGGGTCCCGATCGCGCTTCCGCACGTGCTTGGCTCGGACGGCGCGGGCACGGTCGACCGGGTCGGGGAGGGGGTTGTCGACCTCGCTCCCGGCTCGAAGGTCCTCCTCAATCCGGGCATCTGGGACGGAACCTGCGCCGCCTGCCGGGCTGGCAACGAGGCCCTGTGCCGGAACTATCGAATCCTTGGAGAGCACACGCAGGGAAGCGTGGCGCCGTTTGCGGTTCTGCCCCGCCGGAACGTCCACCCGATGCCCGATCGGTTGTCCTTTTCGGAAGCGGCCGC
>JASHUP010000186.1 GCA_030039915.1 Thermoplasmata archaeon
CGCTCGGCGATCTCCGCGCGAGCGCGACGCACCGACTCCTGGGGGAGGGAGACCGTCGTGAGCTCGCGGAGATGGTTCGGCAGGTTGTGCGCCTCGTCGACAACGAGGTCGACCCGCTCGGGTCCGACGCCCATCCAGCCGAACAGCGACCGGCGGATGTGGGGATGGAAGAAGAACGCGTAAGGAGCCGTGACCAGCCGGGCGTACGGAACGAGCTTCTTCGAGAGCTCGTACGGACAGAGGTTCTCGTCCCGGCTGTACTGCTCGAACTCGTGGGGCAGGGGTAGCTTCGTGCGGAACCGCTCGAGAAGCCCGTCGAGGTCGGACTGGAGCACGCGGGCGTAGTACGGACACCCGTCGAGGTCCGTGAGGTCGATCTCCCCTCCCTCCGGGAGCTCGGGCGGGGGGGCGAGCGGGGCCTCGCCGTGGAGGGCGCGCTCGGTCGCGCGCTTTCGGTCCGCGCAGAGCTTCCCGTGCTCTTCCGCGGTCGCGCCCTTCACTTCGGCGACGTTCTCGAGCAGGAAGCAGCGACGGGCACGCCCTTGGAGCCCGACGGCGAGCACGGGCTGGTCGAGGCGGTGCGCGATCGCACGGGTCTCGTGAAGAACCTGGACCTCCTGAGAGTGCGTGCGGACGAGGTACAGCACCCGGTGGTCGGCCTTGACCGCGTGCTCGAGGAGCGGGGCCAGCGTGGCCACCGTCTTTCCGCTCCCGGTCGGTGCGTTGACGAGCAGCGAGCCTCCCCGTCGACCGAGCTCTGCCACCTCCCGGAGGATCGCCTCTTGCCCCGGGCGGGGCCGGTACGGAAAGAGCAGGGGCGCTTCGGACGCGCTCGTGACACCCGGCGTAGGGAGCCTCCTTCCTCGCCGAGCGGAGGACCGGGGTTTTAAGGTGAGCCTTGACTCGCAGGAACCAGAGGTCCACGACCCCTCCCGGGACGGGAAAGTCGGTCGCGTTCAGCCGTACGTATAGCGCACCCCAAAAGGTCCCCGGGGGAAGTTCCAGGTGACCGAACCCTGGTCGCAGGCGATGTCGCAGGCTCCACACTCCACGCAGTCCTCGTAGCGGAAGACGAGCTTCCCCTCGATCCGCTGGTAGCACGCGGCCGGGCAGACGAAGGTGCAGAGCGAGTGCGGGCAACGAGCGCAGATCTCGGGTTTCACGGTGATGTGGGCGTGGTCCGCGGAGTCCGTGGTGGTCCGAAGGGTGCCGAGGCGGCGCTTGATCTCGACGAATTCAGCCTGCCCCGTCGAAGGGAGCGGAGTGGGGGTCGACATCGGTCCTCGTCCCTCACCCGGGAAGCTTCGCGAGGAGGTCGAGGTCGGCCCGGACCGCCGCGACGCTCGCCCGGAACGCCTCCCGCTCGGCCGGCAGGAGATCGACCTCCACGATCCGTTCGACGCCCGCTCGGCCGAGGACGACCGGCACGCCGACGCAGACGTCGCTCTCGCCGAACTCCCCGTTGAGATGGGCGGCGACCGGCAGCAGACGGTGCTCGTCCTCGGCGATCGCCCGGACGAGTTCGGCCTGGCTCGCGGTCGGGGCGTAATAGGCGCTTCCGGTCTTGAGGAGGTTCACGACCTCGGCCCCGCCTTGCTTCGTGCGGGTGACGATGGCGGCGAGGCGGTCGGCCGGGAGCAGCTTCGTGAGCGGAACGCCCGAGACGCTCGTGAGCGAGAGGAGCGGCACCATCGTGTCGCCGTGGGTCCCGAGCACGAACCCCGTGACGTCCCGGGGCGCCACGTGCAGCGCCTCGGCAACGAACGTTCGGAATCGGGCCGTGTCGAGCGTGCCCGACTCGCCAAAGACCCGCGCGGGGGGCAGTCCGCTCACCTGGCGGAAGTAGAAGGTCATGACGTCGACCGGATTGGTCACGACGACCGAAATCGCGTTCGGGGCCTGCTGCCGGACCGCTTCCGCGTGCCCCTTGACGATCCCCGCGTTCTTCTCGAGGAGGTCGGAGCGGCTCATGCCGGGCTTACGCGCGAGCCCCGCCGTTTCGACGACGACGTCGGCCCCTCGGAGGGCGTCGAGCGAGGTCGAGCCGGTCACCCGGGTCGAGAATCCGAGGATCGGCGCAGACTCCTGGATGTCGAGGGCCTTCCCCTGCGGGAGGCCGTCGATGATGTCGACGAGCACGACCTCGCTCGCAAGGTCCATCTCCGCAAGTCGCTGCGCGAGCGAACCGCCGATGTTTCCCGCGCCCAACACCACGACCTTGCCGAGTGCGCTCATGGACCGTCCTTCGGCCCCGACAGCCACGCGCGGGCTTAAGGGTCGACCCCGAGGGCGCCCTCGAGCGTGCGCCGAAAGGTTGATTCACGATGGTTCCCGTTCGCTCCCGATGGTCGACGTCGATTCCGTCCTGCTGAGCGTACAGGAACGGGACAAGTGGCGGAACCGCATGGAGGTCCTGGAGCGGTCGCTCCGGGAAGTGCGCGACCGTCGCCGTCGCCTCGAGACCCGTCTCCGTCGCATCAAGCGGGAGTTGAACCGAATCCGCGTCACCGTCGACGCGGTGCTGGACCGCACCCGCACCACGGTCCGAGAGGACATGACGCATGGCCCGAATACTCCCCCCATTCACTAGGGCCGAGAGTCTCGCCTCGACCCAGCGCGAGCTGGAGGCCGAGATCTCGCGGTTACGCCGCGAGGAAGAGTACTTGCTCCTCAAGAGCCGGCAGGCCCGCGAGCAGGTTCGCTATTACCAGGGCCTCCTCAACCTGCTGAAACGCGACCTCGGGGCGGCACCGGGGCTGGACGAACTCGTCCGCCGCCTCGGCTAGCGCGTGGACGCCCGTGAAGATCGTGGTCGTCGGCGCCGGGGCGATCGGCAGCCTGCTCGGCGCGTTCCTCCAGGAAGGGGGAAACTCCGTGCTCCTCGTCGGGCGTGCCGAACACGTTGCCGCGATCCGCGCCTCGGGGCTCAAGGTCTCCGGACCTCGCGCGCGGGAGGTGCGGGTCGAGGCCGCGACCGCGGTCCCGACCGGTTCGGACGCGGAGGTCGCGATCGTCACGACCAAGACCTTCGATCTCGCGTCGGCCACGAACGGGCTCGCCCGCGCGCTCGCTCCCCGCCCGGTCCTCTTTCTTCAGAACGGCCTCGGCATTCTTTCGGCAGGACGCGCCGCGCTCGAGGCGGGAGGATGGACGGACCCGGCGCCCTACGCCGTGCAAGGCGTGAACCTCCTCCCGGCTACCTGGGTCGGCCCCGGCGAGGTTCGCGAGACCGGGCACGGAGAGCTCCTGCTGCCCGTCCCCGGCGAGGCGGGGCCGGCCGCGGGGGCGGCCCGGCTGTTCCGCATGGTGCTCGAGGGCTCTCGCGTCCCGGTGGAGGCGGTCCCCGAGTTCGAGCGAGAGGTCTGGAGGAAGGCGCTCCTCAACGCCGCGGTCAATCCGGTCACCGCCGTGCGGGGAATCCCGAACGGGGAGCTCCTCCTCGAGCCGGGCCGGACCGAGGCGCTTCAGCTCCTCGGCGAAGCACTGGCCGTCGCCCGTGCGGAAGGGTACGGCTTCACGAGCGAAGAAGTGACCCGGGACTTCGAGCGCGTCGTTCGCGCGACCGCCTCCAACCGCTCGAGCATGCTCCAGGACCTTGACCGGGGACGGCCCACCGAGATCGACGCGATCTCGGGGGAGTTTCTGCGCGCGGCCGAGGCCCACGGCCTCGACCTGCCCGCGACCCGGGCGATCGTGGCCGAGGTCCGGGCGCGAGCGGCGCACGCCGCTGCCCGGCCACAACCCTCATAGTGCGACGCCCTTCGCTCTCCGCGGATGCCCGGGAAGCTCGGTCTCTCCTCTGCGCCGGTCCACGGCCGACGGGTCCTCGTTCGGGTCGACTTCAACGTCCCGCTCGACGCGGCGGGCCGGATCGCGGACGACCGGCGGATCGTCGAGGCGCTCCCGACGCTGAACCACCTCCGATCGAACGGGGCGCGCACGATCCTCCTCTCCCACCTGGGTCGACCCGACGGCCATCGGGACCCCCGCTTCTCCCTGCGCCCGGTCGCCCATCACTTGAGCACGCTGCTCGGCCAGCCGGTCGGGTTCGCGGAAGACATCGTAGGGATTCGCCCGCTCGAGCTCGCGACCCGGCTCGAGAACGGCCAGTTCCTGATGCTGGAGAACCTTCGTTTTCTTCCCGGCGAAGAGGCGAACGACCCGGCGTTCGCGGCGCAGCTCGCGGGCCTCGGCCAGCTGTTCGTCGAGGACGCCTTCGGCTCCGTGCATCGGGCGCACGCGTCGACGGTGGGCGTGCCGAAGCGCCTCCCTTCGTTCGCCGGCTTCCTGGTGGAACGTGAAGTCCGGGAGCTATCGAGGCTGGTCGACGCTCCCGAGCGACCGTACGTGGTCCTCGTCGGGGGCGCCAAGGTCGCCGACAAGCTGCCGCTGCTCCGCAGCTTCCTCGGACGCGCCGACGCCCTCCTCGTCGGCGGCGCGCTCGCGTTTCCGTTCCTCGCGGCGAAGAACGTTCGACTCGGGGCCACCCCGATCGAGCCCGGTCTCGGCGAGGCGGTCGCCGAATTCTACCGACGGGCCGCCGAGGCGGGCACGGAGGTCGTTCTCCCGTCCGACGTGGCGGTCGAACGGTCGGGCAAACCCGAGGCGACCGTGCACGAGGTCGGACACCTCCCCCCCGGCGCGATTGCCCGAGACATCGGCCCCGCGACGCGCGAGCGCTTCGCGGGGGTGCTCGCGAGCTCGAAGACCGTCTTTTGGAACGGGCCGCT
>JASHUP010000187.1 GCA_030039915.1 Thermoplasmata archaeon
TTCCCGATGAAGATGCCGAGATCGCTCGGACTGCGGCCCATCCCCCGACCTCCCTATCGGGGGACCAGCGGACCCGCTGACCCACGCATCTCGGGCTGTACGGAGTTCTTGTATAAAGCCCTACGAAAAGGCCCGGAGGGCTACGGAAGGTAGTCTCTCGGGAGGCTCCGCAGTTCCGTGAACGTCTCGCTCGCGACGGAGGCGAACTTCTCGATGTCCTTCTCCGTGTGCGCGCTCGAGAACGTGAGCCGCTCGTAGTTGTCGGGATGGATGTAGACGCCCTTGTCGAGCAGGAGCTGCTGGTGCCGGAGGTAGAGCGTCCAGTCGATCTGGAGCGACTCCCGATAGTTCACGATCTTCTTCCTCCGGGTGAAGAAGAACTGCAGCATCCCGTTGACCGACTGCACGAGCATCGAGATCTTCGCGTCGCGCGCGGCCTCCTCGAGGCCTTTTTCGAGCTTCTCCGTGAGCCGGCCGAACCGCGCGTAGAGGTCCTCCCCGCCCTTGTGGAGGGCCTTCAAGTTCGCGAGCGTCCCGGCCATCGTGAGCTGGTTCGCGTTGTAGGTGCCGCCGAAGCTGATCCGCCCGGGGGCGATCATGTCCATGTACTCGGCCTTCCCCGAGACCGCCGAGACCGGCACGCCCCCGCCGAGCGCCTTCGCCCAGCAGGAGATGTCCGGGTTGACGTTGTAGAGCTGCTGGGCGCCGCCCGGTGAGACCCGGAACCCCGTGAACACCTCGTCAAAGATGACGAGCATGTCGTTCTCGTGGGCGACCTCGACGAGCCGCTTCAGGTAATCCGGTGCCGGCGGGATGATCCCCGCGTTCGCCATCACCGGTTCGAGGATCACCGCGGCGAGACGATCGCGGTAGCGGCGGACCATCCGCTCGAACGCCGTGATCGAGTTGAACGGCGCGACCATCACGTAGTCGGTGACGCCGGGAGGGATCCCGGCCGAGTTCGGCAGCGGGCGCGGGTACTCGTCGAGTCCCGCGACCATCGGCGGCGCTTCCGCGCTGATGAGCGCGAGGTCGTGCTGGCCGTGGTAGTGGCCCTCGAACTTGAGGATCGCGTCCTTGCCCGTGACGGCCCGCGCGATGCGGATCGCGTTCATCGTCGCGTCCGAGCCGCTCGTGCAGAACGCCACGCGCTCCGCGTTCGGGACGAGCTTGCGGAACAGCTTCGCGACCTCGACCTCGAGGTCGCTCGGGGCGGCGAAATGGAGCCCGAGCTCCGCCTGCTCCTGGATCGCCTTCACCTGGGCTTCGGGGGCGTGGCCGTTAATCAGCACGCCGTAGGCGAGGTTGAAGTCGAGGTACTCGTTGCCGTCCTCGTCCCAGATCCGGGCGCCCTTCCCCTTCGTGATGAACGGGGGAACGGGGTCGTAGGAGGCGGTCCGGATGAGCGAGCTCGACCCGTTCGGGATGTACTTCTTCGCCTCCTCGAACAGCTTTGCGCTCTTCTTGAACTTCGGAACGAGCCGCGCGATCGGGATCGGGAGCGGGACCGGTTCCGCCTCGGGCGTCGCCGGTGCGGGGGCGCCCTCCTTTGCGGCTTCCTTGGCGCTCTCCTTGGCCGACTCCTTCGGCGACTCCTTTCTCTTTTCCTCGGCCGGCTCACCGCCCTCGGGAGGGGACGGAACGGACGGAGGCGGGACCGCCGAGCCTTCGGCGGTCAGACGGGAGAAGCCCGACCGGCGACCCTCCTCGGCTTCCGGCGAAGGGTCCCCCTCGCGGGTCCGAGCAGGCGATACCGGGGCGGGTTCCAGCTCCGCCATAAAATGCACATTCCAGGCGGTCGCACCACCCCGAATGGGCTATATATAATTGGCTCAGCCCGAGAATGCGGAATTAGAGATTTGCTCTGTAGAAATATCCCCCATCTATTCGTGTATTCGGCCCATCAACCTGTTGATTTCGCCTTGCGATAAGGCAGAAATGACTCGAAAACCGCTGAAAAATCGCTCCGGAGTCGCTAGAGCGTCCGCGGAGCGGGCAGCGGCGCCTCGGGCGGGGTGATCGTCGTCTCGATACCGCGTTTCGCCAGCGCGGCCCGGAACGGACCGGGCGGGATGCAGCGTTCCGGTGGCACGACACCGACTTCGCGGACGTTTCCCTGAACGATCAGCTCCGCTCCGACCGCTCCGGCGACCCCGACCGCGTACTCGGTCGCGGTGAGGTTCCAATCCGGCCTCGGTGGGAACCGCGCGAGCGCGTGGCGAATCGTGGGTCGGCCGTCCTTCGTTCCTCGGACCTCGATGTCGCAGACCTCCCAATCGATGACCGTGACCCCTTCGGGAGCACCGAGCAGCTTCTCGCGCTTCAGCAGGGCGAGCGTGAACTCCCGAGGCGCGACCTTCTGCCCCCGGACGTCGAGCGGCGACTCCGACCCAAGCCCTAGGTTCGCCATCGTGCGCAGCACTTCGATGCCCGGTCCGCCCTCTTTCCACTCGCAGTGGGAGAGGCCCTTCGACCGAAGGCTGTCGGGGAGCGTCGCGGGCTCCGAATGCAGGGTCCGGTACACGCGGGTTCGACCGACCGGGGGTCCGAAGTCGTACTCCTCGCCCCCGCTCATGGGTGGGTACTCGCGGTACGCGCCCCCCTCGAAGACCTGAGCCGGCAGGATCATCTCGTCGAGGAAGGTGCTCGGAGACCACGTGAAGGAGATTTCCGGGCCTCCGACGGTAAGGTCGCGCCAGCCGTCGCGGATGACGAGCGATTCGACCCGGTCCAGGTCCGCGCACGCCTGCATCGCAAGCACGTTCGAGATCCCCGGCACTTGCCCGAGGCCGGGGATCGCGAGGCGGCCCGCGTGTCGGAACGCCTCGTCCATCGCGAGCTGCCGGCGGGTCGTATGGAAGAGCCCCCCGAAGTCCAGGTACGGGACGCGCGCCTCGAGAGCCGCCTCCATCACGGCGAGATTGAACGTGTACTGAACGGCGTTCACGACCACGTCTGCCCCGGTGAGCAGCGCGACGAGGGCGCCCTTGTTGCGCACG
>JASHUP010000188.1 GCA_030039915.1 Thermoplasmata archaeon
GTCGCAGCGGACCGATCCAGCTTCCCGACGATCTTCGGGATGTGGTGGTGGGTGTCTTTGGATTGGACGACCGTCCCCAGGCACGGCCGCACTTTCGTCGTCACAAGACTCCCTCCCCTTCGGACGTCGCCTACTCGCCTCCGACGGTGGCCGCCGCCTACGAATTCCCGGCGGGATTGGATGGTTCGGGAGAGACCATCGGTGTGCTCGAGTTCGGAGGCGGATTCACGTCGTCGGACCTCTCGAGCTATTTTGCCGGAGTGGGCGTCCGCCCCCCCGCGGTGACCGTGGTCTCCGTGGACGGAGCGACGAATGCACCCACCGGAGACCCCGACGGCCCGGACGGAGAGGTGGAACTGGATATCGAGGTCGCCGGCTCGATCGCTCCTGGGGCGAACCTGGTGATCTACTTCGCGCCGAACACCGACCAGGGGTTCATCGACGCGATGAATGCGGCCGTCCACGACACGACCCACCGGCCGTCGATCATCTCCTTGAGTTGGGGAGCCGCCGAGAACAGCTGGACCGGGCAGGCACGCTCGGCGCTCAACGCCGCGTGCGAGGACGCCTCGACGATGGGAGTGAGCGTCCTCGTGGCTGCCGGAGACAATGGAGCCAGCGACGGCGTAGCGAGTGGCGCCCTCACCGTCGACTTCCCGGCCTCCAGCCCGTTCGCCCTGGGATGCGGAGGGACTCGACTCCGGCTCGCGGGAGAGTCGATCGTGAGTGAGGTCGTTTGGAACGAGCTAGCGATCGGCGAAGGTGCGACGGGAGGAGGGGTGAGCGAAGTGTTCCCTCTTCCCGGTTTCCAGTCCGATGCCCGGGTACCTCCGGCGCCGAACGGGTTCGTCGGCCGAGGGGTCCCCGACGTCGCCGGCGATGCCGACCCGACCTCGGGCTACTCCGTCCGGATCGACGGGTCCGACACGGTCGTCGGGGGAACCAGCGCCGTGGCACCGCTCTGGGCGGCCCTATTCGCCCGGATCAACCAGTCGCTCGGCGTGCCCGTCGGCTACGTGAGCGCGCTCCTCTACTCGCCCGCCTTCCGGACGGCCTTTCATGATATCACGAGCGGCAACAACGACGGGTACTCCGCCGGACCCGGCTGGGACCCGTGCACGGGCCTCGGCTCGCCGGACGGAACGCAGCTTCTGCAGCAGCTCCGGGCGGATCCGTAAGGTTCCCCGCGGAACATTCGGCGCCCGGACGCGGGAACGGAATGGGCTCGGCCGGATTCGAACCGGCGGTCTTCGCTGTGTGAGAGCGACGTCGTCACCGCTGGACCACGAGCCCAATCGAGCAGCCGAACTGCAGGTCCGTTTAAGAGATGCTACACGGGCAGCGCCAGGACCGCGGGGACCACCAGGCTGGCGGTGATCGTCAGAATCAGACCGCTCGCGAGGGCGAGGCTCCCGGCCTCCCGATCCCCGTAGCGCGTGACGAAATAGAGCGTGGTGTCCATCGCGGTCGCCCCTCCGAGGGCGGTGAGCCCCTCGCCTCCCAGACGGGCGCCCACCGACGGAGCGAGCACCATCGTGAGGTTCTCGCGAAAGAAATTCGTGAGGAACGCGAGCAGGCCCAGCACCGCGCCGGCCCGCGCGAGCACGAGCGGCCCGGCGAGCGTGTACCAGCCGAAGGCCAGCGACGTCCCGAGCGACACGGAAAGCGACGTACCGGAGACCAGCGCAAACACGGGTCCGGCCGCGATCGCTCCAACGCCGGCAGCGGTGAGCGGCACCCACAGGGAGCGAACGCTCGCCCATCGGAGCGGAAGGTCGAACGCGACCAGGAAGAGGAGGAGGTAGAGGGCCCAGGTGATCCCGGCCGCCGTCGGGAACGTGACGACCCGACCCATCCCGAAGCCCACCAGGAGCGCCCCGACCAGAACGACGCTGAGCGGGAATCGGTCCCGGGGGGCTGGGCTCGGCGCGGTCGCGGGCGTCGGAGATCGAACGCGGTTCACGACAAGGACGATGACGGTCGTCACGCCTAAGATGAGGCCGGCAAACCCGAGCGCGATCGGGACGGTCTCGACGAGCGATGCGACGGCCACGTCGTTCAGGGAGGCCCCGAGCAACCCGACGAGGACGACGATCGTGAGGACCGTCGCGCGAGTGACCCAGGGACTCCGCCACCGGGTCAGTCGGCCCGCGACGAGCCCGAGCGCAAACGCGACGTAGAGGAACAGGTCGAACGCCACGGCCCCGGCCTAGCCGGTCCAAGGGGTCATCGACGAACGGCCGGCGACGCCCGTCGACGGGGCGATCGCGACGGTCTCGTCCCGGTTTGCGCCGTAACCGACCCACTGGACGGGGACACCGGTCTCCTCGACGATGCGGTCGAGGTACCGCCGAAGAGTCGACGGGAGCGCCCCCGACCCTTCGCGCTGAACCCGGTCCTTGAGCCGCTGATGGAACGCGGGCCAGCCCGGAAGACGCTCGTAGACCGGTTGGGCTCGCGCGAGATCGTCCGCCTGGGACGGGAGCACGTCGCGCACGGTCGACCCGTCCGGCATGAGGTACTGCGTGCAGACCGGGACCTCGTCGAGGCCCCCGAGGACATCGACCTTGGTGATCGCCAACGAGGTGAACCCGTTGAGGCGCGCGGCATAGCGCAGGAGCACGAGGTCGAGCCAGCCGCAACGACGCGAGCGGCCCGTCGTCGCGCCCCGCTCTCCGCCGACGCGCCGGAGGTACTCGCCGGCCTCGCCGGAATCTTCCGTGGGGAACGGTCCCGCGCCGACCCGCGTCATGTACGCTTTCGAGACCCCGATCACCTCGTCGACCTCGGTCGGAGGGATTCCGCTGCCGACGAGCGCGCCCGCGCTGGTCGGATGAGAGCTCGTCACGAACGGGTAGGTGCCGAAGTCGATGTCGAGGAGCGCGCTCTGGGCCCCTTCGAGCAGGATCGGCTCGCCCCGGCCGATCGCGTCCCACAGGATCGGTTCCGTCGACCGGACCAGGGGAGCGAGGCGGGTTCCCACCTCCGAGAGGTCCGATGCCAGCCGCTCGATCGGTGGGAGGTTCGAGAGGTGCGGCTTCTTCGCGTACAGGATCTCGAGCGTCTCGCGGAGGTGCGCCGGCCGAACGAGGTCGCCGAGCCGCAGCCCGAACCGGCCCGAGCGATCCGCGTACGCCGGACCGATTCCCTGTCGGGTCGTTCCGAGGCCGCCAGCGGGGTTGATCCGGGCGCGGAGTTCGTCCTCCCAGATGTCCTCGATCTCGTGGAGCGGCAGCAGGACATGCGCGCGGTCGGAGAGGATCACCTGACCGCGGAGCAGCCCCCGTCGCTCGAGGTCCTCCATCTCCTGCTCGAGCTTGGTCGGCTGGACCACCATGCCCGGGCCGCTCACCCCGACCACGCCGTGGCGAAGCACCCCGCACGCGAGCTGATGGAGAACGATCGCGCCCTCGGGAAGATGGATCGAGTGGCCGGCGTTCGGCCCGCCCCCCGTCCGGACCACGTACCGAGCGTGGGCGGCGAGGAAATCGGTGATCTTCCCCTTCGCTTCGTCGCCGAACTGAGCGCCCACCACGACGCGAACGGTCGTACGCCTTCCCCCC
>JASHUP010000189.1 GCA_030039915.1 Thermoplasmata archaeon
CGAGGAAGATCAGCGCGTCCTCGGTGGAGAGGACGCCCTCGGGCGGGTACAGCTTCTTCGAGAGGCACTCTTCCAGGTTGACGTTGAGCAGGTGCTTCATCGTCTGGACGAACGGCTCGTCCAGCGGGAGCAGCTCGCCGAGGACCGCCTGGAAGATCTCCTCGTCGTTCTTCATCCCGAGCGCCCGCATCAGGATGACGAGCGGGATCTGCCCGCTGGCCGTCGGGACCGAGACCTGGAGCACGCCGTCCTTCTTCTTCTCGACGACGGTGAGCGAGCGGTAGCCGCCGCGCTGGCTGAAGACCTTCGCGCTCTCGATCGGGGTGCCGTACCGCTCGTTGTACTCGGCGAAGATCCGGTTGGGCGCGAGGTCCTCGAGGCTGATGATGACCCGCTCCGTCCCGCCGATGATGAAGTACCCGCCGGGGTCGAGCGGGTCCTCGCCGTACTCGACGAGCTTCGCGCGGTACTCGTCGTCCGAGAGCCAGATCTGGTCGTCCTCGGAGATCTTGTACCGGTTGAGGTTGCAGGGCCGGCTCTTGACCATGATGGGGAGGTCGCCGATGTGGACGTCCTCGGGTGCGCGTTCGACCCCGTTCTCGACGACGGTGACCTTGAGGTAGATCGGCGCCTGGTAGGTCAGGTTGCGCAGGCGGGCTTCCATCGGGGTCAGGGTCGGCTTCGACCCGACCGGCTCCTTGACGAACGGGGCCCCGATGAAGATCGTCGGCTCGGCGGACGGGTTGACGGCGCCGCGCGCGTCCCGGCGACGTCCGACGCGGACGTAGATCGAGCTCTTGGTCTTCTGGACGTCGAGCCGGATGACGCCCCGCTCGGTCGAGTCCTCGCTCACCCGGGCGTCGTCGACGATCCGTTGCATCCGCGAGTTGGGGTTGTCCTTGGTCGGCAGGAAGTCGTTGAAGCTCGCGAGGTGGTGGTTGACGATCGAACGCTCCCGGAAGAAGCCGTCGACGATTTCGCGCATGGACTCGGAATCCTAGTCCCCTCCGGCGGACGGGACGATGAGGCGGTAGGCGATCGCCTCCCCGGCGGTGGCGCTGGGGCGGCGGATCCGAACGAGGCGGCCGAGCAGGTTCTCCCCGCTCTCCCGCATCCCCTCGTACTTCGGGTCGGTCTTCAGGCCCGGGTCGAGGACCAGGATCTTCGGCAGCCGCTCGGGCGGGGTGCCGAGCTTTTCGAGGACGCGCTTCGACTCCTCCTCGGACAGGATCTCGTGCCGCGGAGCGAGGTGGTGCGCCACGAACGGGCGTTTCGGCGTCGCCGCCGCCGCGCTGGCGGGGCGCGCGCGGGACCGACGGTTCGAGCTCGGGGTCATGGGGTCTCCAGCGGAGCGGAACGGGCCCGGGGGGACGTCCGGAGCGACCGCGCGGGTGCGGGTCGGCTCGTTCGAACCCCCGACCACCTGGTTAAAAGCCAGATGCTCTTCGTAGGGCCGCCGGACCTGCCGGACGGCCAACCTACCTGAGCTACGGGCCCGACTCCGTTCCGGAGCGATGGGACCCGGGCGGCGTATTTCAACCTATGCCCGACGGAATTCACTGAAGGCTCTCCAGGCTCGAGATGATCGACCAGATGGCGGTGCGGCCGTGGGTCGGGAGATTCGGGTCGTTCGCAAGGTCGTCGAGGACGTAGACCGCGCTCGCGATCCGCACGTCGAGCGCGACCCGCGGCTTCGCGAGCTCGTCCTTCGCCGACTGGGCGCCACGGCGGACGTTCCGCGGGACCGAGGCGTCGTCCGCGAGCTGCTCGAGCGACTCGACGATCCGGTGGAGCGCGGCCGAGTCGGGAGGGTTTGCTTGCGGCGCCGGGACGGCGGCGGCCCGGGGAGCCGGCGGAACGGCCGGACCGGTCATTGCCGGTGGACCTCCCCCGACTCCTTGTAGGCCGTGACGACCAGGAGCGTCTTCGTCTCGCGGATCCCCCGCACCCCGGGCAGGCGGTGCAGGACGAACTCCTTGAGCTCCTCGTAATGCGGGAAGCGGACCTTGAGAAAGATGTCGGTGTCCCCGGTCACGAGGAAGACGTCCTCGACCTCGGTGAACTTCGCGACCTCGCTCGCGACCGTGTCCGCCTCCGACGTCTCGACCTTGAGCGCGATCAACGCGACGACGTGCTCGTCGCCCCAGACCTTCGTGAACGCGCTCTCGACCGCCCGACTGACCGGCGCCTTCGCCGCCGTTGGTTTTTCCATACGTACCCCTCCGTACCGGTGTGGTCTCCGCGAAAGCGAATGCCCGACTCCCCCCGAACCTACGCCGCCGGGGCGGACTCGAACTCCTCTTGGAGGTCGTTGATGACCTGATCGATCACAGCCCCGGCCGACGGTCCGCGGTACTCCCGGACGCCGCCGGCCTCGCTCGAAATGCGCGCGAGGAGGTCCGTCGAGCCGCGGAGAAACTCGACGCTACAGATGAACTCCTCCATACCGATGGCCCCCCCGAGCCGAGCGGCCGAAAAAGGACCGCTATATAGGTTTTGGCATCGCCCGGACCGGCGGTAGCGCCCGAGAACCGTCGCCGAACCCGCAGGTCCGGTCCCCCGGTCTGCTGCCGCTCGGCGCTTCCCCCGGGTTCCGCACCGGCGACGGGGGCAGGGTTATCTCCTCGCCCCCGTAGACGACCCCGGGGAGCCGGAGTGGCAGCCGCCGCCGAGCCGAACTCGGTTCGAGTCGAGGTCCGGGTCGAGCTCAAGCCGGGGATCCTGGACGCCGAGGCGACCAGCATCGAGAAGTCGCTCGGCCTGCTCGGACTTTCCTCCGTCCGGCACGTGACGACGGCCCGCATCTACGACCTCGATTTCTCGGGGGTGACCCCGGGCGAAGCGCGGCGTCTGGCCGATCGGGCCGTCGACCAGCTGCTCGCGAACCCGGTGATCCACCGTGTGACGGTGCGCGAGCTCCCGGCGTAGGGCCATGGTCGACTGGGCGGACGGTGTCTCCTCGGTCCCGATCCGCCGCGCTTCGCTCGCGGAAGCGATGCGCACGAGCGGGGCCCGCGGGCTCGGCTTTTCCCGCCCCGAGGTCGCGCGCCTGCAGCAATACTATCGGAAGCAGGACCGCGAACCCACCGACGTCGAGCTCGCCGGCCTCGCCCAGAGCTGGAGCGAGCACTGCAGTTACAAGAGCTCCCGGCCGTTCCTTCGCCGGGCGTTCGCGAACCTCCGCCCGCGACCGAGGGTGCTCGGGACCGGGGACGCGGGCGTCCTTCGCTTCGAGCCCGGCTACGCCTACGCGTTGCGGATCGAGTCGCACAACCATCCGTCGGCGGTCGAGCCGTACGGAGGCGCCGCCACCGGGATCGGGGGGATCCTGCGGGACGTCCTCGCGGTCGGGGCGAAACCGGTCGCGCTGAGCGACCCCCTGTTCTTCGGCCCGCTCGAACGGGGCCCGGAGTCCGTCCCGGCGGGGGTGAAGACCCCGCGCTACCTGGCCGAGGGGGTCATCGCCGGCATCCGGGATTACGGGAACCGGGTCGGCGTGCCGACGGTGTCGGGCGGGGTCTACTTCGACCCGGCGTACGTCGTGAACCCGCTCGTCAACGTCGGCTGTGTGGGGTTCCTTCCGCGCGCGCGCCTCCTTCCGAACCGGGCCCGGGCCCCCGGCGACCGGCTCGTCCTCGTCGGGGGCCTGACCGGGCGCGACGGGATCGGAGGGGTCGCGTTCGCCTCGAAGGAGCTCACCGACCGCAGCGAGTCGGAGTCGCGCGGAGCGGTGCAGCTCGGGAACCCGATCATGAAGGAGCCGCTCATCCACGCCTGCCTCGAAGCGTTCGACCAAAGGCTCGTCCGGGGCCTGAAGGACCTCGGAGGAGGAGGCGTCGCCACCGCCGCCGGCGAGCTCGCCCACGCCGGGGGATTCGGCATGCACGTCGACCTCGGC
>JASHUP010000190.1 GCA_030039915.1 Thermoplasmata archaeon
ATACGATCGCTGAGCGATTCCCTTGAAGAGCGAAAGATTACGGTCGACATCGAAGTACGGACGCCCGGAGCCGAGGTCGAGAAAACGAAACCGGCCGAGACGCCACGGCTGATGCATGTGGAGGTAGAGCACGACCTTCAGAGCGGCACCCCCACGGCCCGGATCGCTTCCGCGTAGACCCCGACCGTTTCCCGGGCGCGTTCCGGCCAGCCCTCGCGCAGAGCCTCCCATCGACCCTGGTCGCCCATCGTCTGACGGAGCGTGGGATACTCGAGGAGTTCGCTGATCCGGCTCGCGAACTCTTCCACGTCCCAGAAGTCGACGCGGAAGGTGGTCCCTCGGCTCATCTCCGCGACGCCGCTTGTTTTGGACACGATCGTGGGTACTCCGGCAGCCATCGCTTCGAGGGCCGCGATCCCGAACGGTTCCACGACCGAGGGGAGGACGAAGACAGAACTTCCCGCCAGCAGCACCTCCCGCTCCTCCTCGCTCACCTTTCCGAGGAACATGACGCGGTCGCCGATCCCCAGCTTCGCGGCGATCTGGATGAGACGGGGGTACTCGGGGCCCTCGCCGGCGATCACGAAGAGGACGTCCGGGAACGACGGGACCACCCGCGCCGCAGCCCGCAGGAAGGTGTCAACCCCTTTCATCGCCGCGAGGCGTCCCACATAGAGGACGATGCGCTTCTCCGGGTCGATTCGCTCGAGGCGTTCGCTCGGCCGCACTGCGTTGTAGATCACGCGGACTTTCCGCGCGTCCGCCCGGTACCGGTCGATGAGCTGCTGGCGGAGATGACGGCTCACCGCAATCACCCGGGTCGCCGCTTCGATGCCCACCTCCTCTCGGGAAAGAATGTGGTCCCACGGGTGACCCAGCGATCGGTCGTACTCCGTCGAATGAACGGTCATGACGAGCGGCA
Organism: Thermoplasmata archaeon; assembly: GCA_030039915.1. The sequence continues at coordinate 923 of JASHUP010000190.1, forward strand.
ACTTGTGATGCCGTGCGTAGGCGACAGCACCGACCGTTCCGAACCAGTCGTGAACGTGAACGACATCCACCGGGTCGACGAGGTGCAACGCCTCCACCCAGGCGTTGTAACCATCGATCGAATTAGAAAACGGGCTGTCCGGCGTGCCGCCGGCCCAGTACGCGGGTGGGTACTCGGGAGCGACGTCCCCCGTCTTTTCTCCCGGGTGCCGGAAGGTCACTCCCTCTACGGGGGTGAACGGACCGGAGAACGGGCTCAGGAACGTCACGCGATGGCCCAGCCGGGTCAGCTCTTGGCAAAGTTCGAAGCAGTGAACGCCCAACCCTCCCGTATGGTTCGGAGGGAACTCCCAGCCGACCATGAGAACGTGCAGCGGCCGAGGGACCCCGCCATAGCGGATCGGTGCATTCTTCCCCTTCGGCGGGAGCGGAGCCGACGTTGGCCGCGGGGAGGCATCCAGCGGGACGGCCGGGGTTCCGGACGTGGGTCCGTGCCGGCTCTCTCGACGCGTGACGGGGCGCTCCCGCCCGGTTCGCTTGGCCGTGCGAGTCCCCGCCTTGGGGCGCCCTCGCCGGCGGCGTCCGGAGGTCGTGTGTGCGTTCGTCATCGGAGTTCGTGCGCCGCCGGTTCTGCCGAGGCTCCCGCGAGACGTAGTGAGCAGATGAAATCGCCGGGCGTCCGTGAGCGGGCGGGGGTCTCGGTCGGCCTCAGAATCCGGCGAGAAGCTCTCGAAGCGCTTGCTCCGCGTTCGAGGCACGGGTGACGGCGCTCGAGACCAAAATTCCGACCGTTCCGAGCTCCAGCGCCCGCGCCACGTCCCGCCGGTCGTGGACACCCGCTCCGCAAAGAACGAGAGTGGCGGGGGCGACAGAGTGGACCGCGTCGACCGTTTCCGCGACGACCTCGGGACGGGCGGTGGACACCGCCCGGTCGCCTCCGATGAGCTCGGGGGGTTCGATCGCGAGATAGGGGGGATGCGTTTCTGCGAGTCGGCGGGCCTGTCCTACTTCGGGGGCACAGACCACCGAGACCAAGTGCCGTTCCCGCAGCCGACGTACCCCCTCCTCGACGTCCGCGACCGAGATCGGCCGCTCCGAATGGTTCAGGAGGCTTCCCCGCGCTCCCGATGCTTCGACGGCTTCGACCGGAATCGAACCCGTGCGTGCACCGGCCGCCCCCGGGTCGACGTGCTGGGCCAGCACCGGGATGCCCACTTCGCTCGCGACCCGGGCGAGATCGGGGACCGGCGGCGCGACGGCGACCGCGACACCGGACTCGGCACCGAGAGATTCCAGAAGCTTCGCGGTCCGAACCGCACCGCTCCCGAGGTGACCGGGGTAGGACTTGAGGTTCAACAGCAACAATGGGGCGCCGAGCGCGGCGACGTCAGTGGACCACGGCCGCCCGCGCGCGCTTCGGTCGCGAGCAGATGGCGTATTCGTCGCCGTCGAAAAAGACCTCTCGGTCGGGGTGCTTCCGCTGGAGTTCCGAGATGCGGCTGAGGACGTCTTCGAGGGTGGTGGATTCGTCATTCGGGTCGATCCTCAGATGGACTGTCTTCTCGGGTCGAACCGCGGTGTGACCCGTTCCCGGCATGAAGCTCCGAGGAGCATGGCATCTCTCGACGGACCATTAAGGATTCGACGGGGTCTGCCGGTGGGTGAGCGAGCCAAATTCGTTCAGGTACCGGGTGCCCAGCACCTCGCACGCGGTCGACCGAGCGCTCCGACTTCTCCCTCGAAGAAAGCGTAAATACCTTGCTACGGTCCCGCACGCGAGGCGTGAACATGGTCCCTGCGCCGTCGCAAGCCGCCGAGAAAGAAGCCAAGACGGAAATCTCCGAGGCCGAGATCGCGGTCCATTGGAAAGAGGAGGAGTACTTCTACCCGCGACCGGAGCTGATCGGGCAGGCCAACCTGACCGACCCGAACGTGCACGAGCGATTCTCGCTCGAGCATTTCCCCGAGTGCTTCCGGGAGTACGCCGACCTGCTGAGCTGGGACAAATACTGGAACCAAACACTCGACACGAGCAACGCTCCCTACTACAAGTGGTTCGTCGGCGGGAAACTGAACGCGTGCTACAACTGCGTCGACCGGCACCTCGAAAAGTACGGCAATAAAGCGGCGATCATTTTCCAAGCCGAGCCCGAAGAGGAAGCACCGATCTCGATCACCTACAACGAGCTCTACGCCCGCGTGAACGAGTTCGCGGTCCTGCTGAGGGACTTTGCGGGCCTGAAGACCGGGGACCGAGTGACGATCCACATGCCGCTCGTTCCCGAGCTGCCGATCACCATGCTCGCGTGCGCGCGCCTCGGGATCATCCACTCCGTGGTGTTCGGAGGATTCAGCGGTGAGGCGGCCGGGCGGCGGGCGGCCGACTCCCAGAGCCGCGTCCTCATCACGATGGACGCCTACTACCGCAATGGCAAGCTTTCGGACCATGCTCCGCTGGCGGACCTTGCGGTCAAAACGGCGCTCGAGGAGGGCCAGACCATCGACAAGGTCCTCATCTGGCAGCGATTTCCCGGAAAGTCCTCGACCGCGAAACCGATCGTTTCCGGTCGCGATTTCTTCGTTCAGGATGTCCTGAAGCCGTTCAAGGGGAAGCTGGTCGCCCCGGTCTCCATGCCCGCCGAGGCGGCGCTGTTCTTGATGTACACGAGTGGAACGACCGGACGCCCGAAGGGTTGCCAGCACGCGACCGGCGGCTACCTCTCGTACGTCGCCGGCACCTCGAAGTGGATCCAGGACATCCATCCGACGGACGTCTACTGGTGCATGGCGGACATCGGCTGGATCACCGGGCACTCCTACATCGTCTACGGCCCTCTCGCGCTCGCAGCCACGAGCGTGATCTACGAAGGGATCCCGACGTTCCCGGACGCGGGTCGTCCCTGGCGGATCGCCGAGCGGCTGCGCGTGAACATCTTCCACACCTCGCCCACGGCGATCCGCCAGCTCCGAAAGCTCGGTCCGGACGGAGCGAAGAACTACCGCACGAACTTCAAGACGATGACCACGGTGGGCGAGCCGATCGAACCGGCGGCGTGGCGTTGGTACTACGATACCGTGGGCAAGCGAAAGGCGTCGATCACCGACACCTGGTGGCAGACCGAGACCGGCGGGTTCCTCTGCACCACGATTCCCGCGCTCGACAAGATGAAACCGGGGAGCGCGGGGCCGGGGGCTCCGGGAATCCACCCCGTCATCTTCGACGAGAACGGCAACGAGGTGCCGGCCGGGTCGAACAAGGCGGGCAACATCTGTATCCGCAACCCGTGGCCGGGACTCATGACCACCATCTGGGGGGACGCGGAACGGTTCAAGCGACAGTACTTCTCGAAGTACAACAAGAACCCGAACAGCAAGGACTGGAGGGATTGGCCCTACTTTGCGGGCGACGGCGCGATGATCTCGGCGGACGGCTACTTCCGTATCCTCGGCCGCATCGACGACGTGATCAACGTGGCAGGCCACCGGCTCGGGACCAAGGAGCTCGAGTCTGCTTGCCTCACGGTGCCCGAAGTCGCGGAGGCCGCGGTGGTGCCCGTGGTCGACGAGGTCAAGGGTCGGGTCCCGGAGATCTACGTCGCGCTCAAGCCGGGAGTCCCGCCCTCGAAGGAGATCGAGGACAAGGTCACGCAAGCGATCGAATCCGAGATCGGGAAGATCGCCCGTCCGAGAGTCGTTCGCATCGTGCCGGACATGCCGAAGACCCGGTCCGGGAAGATCATGCGGCGCGTGCTCGCGTCCATCTCGAACACGATGGATGTCGGTGACATCACGACGCTCGCGAATCCCGACATCGTCGAGCAGATCCGGGTTCAGGTCCAAGGAGCCGGCAAGGTCCAGCAGAAGGCCGGACCGGACGACATCAAACAATTCGGCAAGACCGAGTGACCGGGTCGAAGGGGCGTCCGGGGGGGATGGACGCCCCGCGGTCCGGGGCACCGGCGAGCCGGGCCAACTGCCCCACGTGCGGGGGCCTGCTCTCCGAGCCGGTCAGCGGTGCGGTTCACTGCTACCGCAAGTGCGAGCGCTGTGGCGAGGAATTCCAGCTCGACGACTCTCGGCTGATCTGACCGAGACGGCGACGCCCTCAAGCGGCCGATGGTTTTCCCAACGAACGAGGGGCGAACGTCGGGATCCGATAGAGGTGTATCCCGACGACGACCGCCCAGAGGAGGATCGGAGCGACGATAAGCCGCTCCATCCCGCCCATTCCGAGAACGAGGTAGGTCTTGGCCTCGAACAAGCTCAGGGCGACCAGGTCGACCAAGCCGGAAAGGATCGTGTACGCTCGAAAGCCGTCCCATCGAGTATCCCGGAACATGGCAAATCCCAGGACGATAAGGCCGATGCCGGCCCCGGCGAAGGCGATACCGGCCGACGCGACGTGAAGCGTGAGATTCACATCCTCCGGAGAGAGACCCACCCCGATCGCGCCGGCGCCGGAGAGCGCAAGAATTCCAAGACCGATCGTGCGGGATCGCCGGGCCGGGAAGGCGGTGCGAATCAGGATGACCGCAAGGATGAGCAG
>JASHUP010000191.1 GCA_030039915.1 Thermoplasmata archaeon
AGGTGACGTGCTCGCGAATCCTGAAGAACATCGCGAGCGAGGGACGGAAGTTCGGCCTCGGCCTCTGCATCGTGACCCAGCGTCCGGCGCGCATCGACAAGAGCGTGCTCTCCCAGTGCAACACGCAGCTGATCCTTCAGGTGACGAACCCGCTCGACCTGAAGGCGATCACACAGTCGATCGAAGGGCTCACGAACGGCATGACCGAGATGATCCAGTCGCTGCCGGTCGGAACCGCCCTCATCACGGGCGGCGGGTACCACACGCCGCTCTTCTGCGAGGTCCGGCCCCGCGCGACCCGCCACGGTGGCGAGAGCGTCCAGATCGTCGCGAACTGAGCCGAACCGCCGCGGGGGTCACTGCGGGGGGAACGACGGTCCCGTCCCGGTTACCCGCGGGGAGGGGCCGCCTCGAGGTACCGGGCCACCAGACGAACCCCGAAGGCGGTCGCGCCGATGTTCTGGTACGCGGGCTGCCACCGGCGCGTCTTCGCCGTCGTGTACGCTGGACCGGCGATGTCGATGTGCGCCCACGGGGTCGTGCCGACGAACGATTCGAGGAACGCGGCGGCCGTGAGCATCCCGGCGACCGGGATCTCGGTCGAGTTGCGCACGTCGGCGATCTCGCTCTTCACGATATCGCGATGGTAGTCGGTGAGGGGCATGCGCCAGATCGGCTCCCCCGTGACCGCGGACGCCGCGAGCAGACCCTGGGCGAGCTTCTCGTCGTTCGAAACGAGGCCGGCGGTGTCGTCGCCGAGCGCCATCACCTCGGCCCCGGTGAGGGTCGCGAGGTCGATCACCTCGTCCGGCCGGTACTGTTTCACCACGTACCCGAGCCCGTCCGAGAGGACGACCCGTCCCTCGGCGTCGGTGTTGATGATCTCCATCGTCTTCCCATTGAACGACCGAACGACGTCTCCCGGACGGTAGGACGTCCCGCTGGGGACGTTCTCCGCGCAGCACATCACTCCGATCACGCGGGGCGGCACCTTGAGGGTCGCCGCCGCCCGCAGGATCCCGAGGACCGCGACCGCCCCGGACTTGTCGAACTTCATCTCCTGCATCGAAAGCCCCGGCTTTAGCGAGATGCCGCCCGAGTCGAACGTGATCCCCTTGCCGACCACGGCGACGGTCCGGCCGCGTCGGGCTCCACCGCCGTATTCGACCACGATCATGCGGGGCGGGTGGCCGTTCGACCCGCTCCCGACGGCGAGAATCCCGCCGCAGCCCATCTCCGCGAGCTTCGTCTCGTCAAAGACGGTCACCTTGAGACCGAGCTCCTTGCCGAGCGCGACCGCCTCGTCGGCGAGCCGCTGGGGCGAGGCGGTGTCGGCGGGAAGGTTCGCGATATCGCGCGTCCAGACGACGACGTCGTCCAGGGTCGCCTGCTCGGAGACGACCTTCTTGAGGGCCGCCTCGTCGCGCGAGAACTCTTCGCCGAGGTGGATGCTCGCCTCCTCGACCCCTCCGTCGCTCGTCGACCGGTACTTCAGAAACTCGTAGTTGCCGAGGATCGCGCCGTCCGTCAGCGCCGCCGCCGCGACTTCGCTGCGCACCGGGTCGTGGACGAACGACCCGAGCCGGTAGGCGACCGTTCGCGCGCCCTTGCCCTTGAGCGCGCGCACGACCTCGGCCCCGGCACGGCGGACGGTGTCCGTCGTGAACTTCGTTCGGGAACCGAGACCGACCAGGAGGAGGCGGCCCTTGCCGCCCGGACGGTGGAAGACGGAGATCTCCTTCCGCTTCCCCTTGACCTCCTTCCTCGCCCAGGCGGCCTTGATGAGTCCGCCGGTCGCATCGTCCTCTTTCTGGAGCGTGCGGGGGAACGAATCGTCCTTCTCCGCGCGCTCGAAGACGCCGCTCGCGGTCACGTCGGCCGCGGCCGAGAGGCCGTCGCGCCGGTCGACGAGGACCTTCATCGGTCCTCGGCGGGCCCGGCCGGCCTAGAACGAGGGTCGGATCTTCTGTCGGTCGATTCGGATTCCGGCGGGCGTGATGGCGAGCAGGTTCTTTGCGATCCCAGCGACATCGCCCCCCGTATCTTTCGCGATGTTCTTGAGGTCTACACTCATCCGTTTCACGGCCATCTGGTCGTTCGCGATGGACGTGTAGTCGAGCAGGACGATGTCCCCCTGGTAGGCGAGCTTCGAGATCCCGTGCAGGTCCTCGAACCGGAGGATCTCCGCGAGGCGGACGGTCCCCTTCTGCCCGGCGAGCGCGCCGGCCTCGTCCTCGAAGCTCATCGCGCCGAGGTCAAGGAACGTCCCTTCTTCCAACGTGTCGGACCCGTGGTGTCGCCGGAGAATGCCGCTTTTGCTCATGGAGGAGTGCCCCCGCTCTCGGCAGCCTCGACGCAGGGGTTGCTTCTTAAGGCTATTGTTCCAAGGGGGGCTCGGCGGTCGGCGGAGCGCCGGGTTCCGGCGACGAGGAGCTCCGTCGAGGGAACCGAAGGCAGAACGTGACCCGGTAGAGGTCCTGGCCGTTCTTGCGGCCGACCAGGCTCGACGACTCCTTGACCGTCGCGCCGAGTCGCTGCTTCGCGAGCTTCGCGACCGCGCGCGCCGCGAGCGTGTCCGTGAAGAAGCAGTCCCATCCCTCGGGAAGCTCCTCGCGCCAGGAGACCGCCCGCTTCCAGTCCGGCCGCATCTCGCGGACGAGATGGCTCCATTCCTCGGCGAGCCGGGCCCGCAGCACCGCCGACTTCTCGGTTCGCCGCTCGTCCATGCCTCGCAGCTGGAGGGTCGCGGTATAGTATCGGCCGCTCTTCCGGCTGCAGTCCGGGCACGTCTTGTGGATCGTTCGCACCGAGAGCGGAACGTCCACGTCCCGCTCGATCCCGCGAAATCGGACCCGAGCGTGACCGACGAACTCTCGGACGGTCGCGGTCGCCGAGATCTCGTCCCACGCCACCCGTCGAACCCCGACCTCGTCGGGTACCACAAGGAACGGGGCGAGGTCTTCGTTCGTCAGCACCGGGCTCGCCCCCGCCCGCTCCCAGTGGGCCCCGACCTCACGGGCCCCGCAGTGCGGACAGACGACAACCTCGACGCGCGCCGGGGCCGAGAGGAGCGATTGGCGGTCGGCCGCGCACTCGGCGCACGTCGCCTCGATCAGAGGGCGGTCGGTCGCGCCGCACACGACGCAGAACTCTCCCTCGGGCATCGGATCCCTCCTCCTCCCGGACGAACGGGCGCTCGACTTACTAACGTTCTCGGTCGGCGGAGGGGATCTCGGTCAACCAACGATGGCGAAGATCTCGGCGTGGGGCACGCCGCCCAGGGTGCCCGTCCCCCCGGCCGAAACGAACCCGCGTTCGGTGGCGAGCTTGAGGACCCGCTCGCCGAGGAGGTTCGCGATCGTGGCGCGTTCGAGGGCCCAGAGAAGCTCTTCCGAGGTGACGCGGCGCTCGCCGTAGAACTGCGGAGAGACCTTGACCGTGCGCCCGTGCTCGCCGACCGGCAGGTCCCGGCCCAGTAGCTCCGCGTCGCACGCCGCGACGACGAACTCGGCGCGGACCCGGTGGACACGCATCACGAACCCATCGTCCATGGAGCTCTTGCCCGACCGAGATTCCTAGACCGCGAAGGAGATAAAGCGGCGACCGCCGGCGCGGCTCAGAAGCGGACGAGCTGGAGCTGGTTCGGCCGGGGTTCGATGATCTCGCCCTGGTTGCGCATCGTCTGAAGGATCGAGTCGGCCCGGGCCGCCGAGATCCCGGCCTTCTCGGTCGCTTCGTGGTACTGCTCGATCGTGAAGACCCCGCCCGGCTGGTCCTGGAGCTCGCGCATGATCCGGAGCGCGATATCCATCCGCTCGCGCTGACTGTGGCTCACGCCGGTCTGCGTGAGGTCGATGTCGAGCTTCCCTTCTTCCGTCATCGAGACGCGGCGCAGGAAGCTCTCCATAACGTGGATCGCGCGCTCGGCGTCCTCGAGCCCGACGTCGTTCGAGAGCCGCGCCCGCGCCGCGGCCTCGCTCATCCGTACGAGCGCCTCGAGCTGACGGGCGGTGATCGGGACCGGCGCGTTCGGCTCCTCGCCCTGCCGGCGGACCCGTACGTAGTAGTTCTCGATCGCGTCGAGCGCGACCTGGCTCAGCACCGGACGGACGGTCCGTCGAGCGTAGGCGATGTACTTCTTGAGGAGCTCGGGCGGGAACGGCGAACCGCCCGGTCCCGCGAATTCCGCGTAGGGTCCCGGATGCTCGACTTCGCGGTGGGAGGCGAGGATCTTGTGTGAGAGGTTCCGGTCCCGATCCTGGTCGGGGATGTCGCGGATCGAGAAGATGACGTCGAACCGCGAGAGCAGGGTCGGCGGGAGGTCGATCTGCTCGGCGATCGTCCGGTCGTTCGTGAACCGCCCCCACTTCGGGTTCGCGGCGGCCAGGACCGGGCACCGGGCGTTCAGCGTCGAGGTGATCCCGGCCTTTGCGATCGATACCTGCCCCTGCTCGAGCACTTCGTGCATCGCGGAGCGGTCCTCGGGGCTCATCTTGTCGAGCTCGTCGATGAGGGCCATCCCGCCGTCCGCGAGCACCAGCATCCCGGCTTCGAGCACCCAGCGGCCGCCGGCGAAGT
>JASHUP010000192.1 GCA_030039915.1 Thermoplasmata archaeon
GAGACGGTAGCCAAAACCGATGAACACCAGGCTGTCGTGATCGCGGTAGAACGCACCCCTCCAGAGCCCCTCGACGTGGAGCGAAAACAGGCCGCCCGGGGCGATGCGCTGGTTCTGACGTAGTTCTTCGGAGAACCAGCCTGGGCCCCGAGCTACCGGGGTCTCGGACGCCGCAAGCTCTCGGAACGCCGCGACAAAGATTTCTCGAACGGCGGGCGGCAAGCCGAGGAATTCAGCATCCGCCTCGTCGATCGACTCGATCCGAAAGGGCACGGCCCGCTCAGTAAGGCTGCTGTCGGCTCTTCTTGATCAACTCGGCAATCGGGTGGCGCTGGCCCTGCCGTACCCGTCGAGCGAGCTCGGCCATCGTTAGTTGATTCGGGTGCGAGACGATGAGTCCACGGATCACGTCGTCGTAGGTCTCGCCGCCGGTCTTGAGACTCTCGAGAAGCTTGCGCGTCTCTTGCGATACAGAAATCGTTGTAGTGCTCATGGCAAATTGCAATGGAGACCATAGCTAATGGCAATCATAACTTCTCTCACCGGCCGGACAATCCGCTCGTGCAGATTGTCACACGAGCGCGCATGCCTACATGCCGGCCAGACCAGGTGCACAATCGATCCGTGTGCAACATGCATTGCACCCTGGACCCCCGCAGAGCAGCCACCTGTCTCGATAGGTGGTCCAGATTCGACTGGCGGGTGCCATCTTATACGCAATTGTCGGTCTATAGGTCACGATGGCAGCGCTCTCGGATCCCCCGACCACAATCACGGTCCGGCAGAGTACGCGCTTGCTGCTGGAGTCGGTCAAGGCGACGGGGCAAACCTATGACGAGTTGCTCCGGGGACTGGTGGAGGAGCTTTATCCGGCAGAGTTGATCGTGGAGTTGAACCGGCGGATGTCACGCGGTCCCCGCGGGAGATCCGACACCGAGGTGTATCGAGGACCTCGGAAGTGAGTCGATACGATCTCGGCTTCCTGCCCGAGGCGGACGACGAGTACTGGTCGCTCCCAGAGTCCCAGCGGCGCAGGCTCCGACTCCTGCTCGGATACCTCAAGTCCGGGCCGTTTCGCTCGTACTCCGGCCTCCAGGTCAAGGAAGTTGCGGAAGCCCGCGGTGCATGGCGATTTCATCTCGGAAGGTACCGGGTGTTCTATTTCGTTGACGGCCGAACAATCTGGATTGCGATGATCTGGAAGGATCGTCCGAGCGCGTATGGTCGCGGCTCACTCCGAGAGATTCGCCGCAGAATGCGTTGAACCCGCGTGCGCAGATCACTGCGCCTCCGGCTCGGTTCTGGGTGTAAGCGAGATTGCAGCCAGGACGCCCAGACGACCGAGTAGTCTCCGCTCTCATCACGAGACTCGCGGTGCGACTCGTCTTAGGTCCGGCGAATGCGGCGTCTGAGAAACACCCTCATCGCACGTGCGCCGCCGCGGTATCTGACACGTAGACGCCGGACGCGCTGCACCGCCGGAGAAGGCTCCTCGGATTGCACGAACAAGCACCGTCACGAAATCGTGAAGGTGGCGCTCGCCGTATCACCCGAGGCGTCCCGCGCCATCAGCGTGTAGCTTCCTGATGGATCCGAAGGCACGCTGATCGTGCAGCTAAACGACCCGCCCGCTCCAGTCTTGCATTTCGCGGGATCGGTCGACACCACGGTGCCGTCGAATGTTAGCGTTACGCGGGAAGCAGGAGCAAAGCCCTCTCCCTTCACTTTGACGCTCGAGCCCGCGGATCCACTTGCTGGGGAGAGCGTCAGGTGGGCAACCGCCTGCAAAGTCAGAGTCCCGGTGCTCGCCCCGCTGTGACTGTTCCCTTGATACGATGCAACGATGATCGACGGCCCCGGATCTGCAGCGGTGAACCGGATTTCGCAAGAGCCCGCAGAGAGCTTGCACGAGTTCGCACTAAACGACCCGGTCGGCAAGGCCGTCCCCCAGAAGACGCTGCCAACCACCGTCTTTGCGGAGTCTGTTCCGGTAACCGTCGCCGTGCACTCGGTCGATACGCCTACGAACACGGGGTCGGAGCCGCAGGCAATGGATAGACTCGTGGGCGTCACGTTGACTTTCACCTTCAGCGACGTACGTCCATGACTTGGCGCATTGTTCGCATCGCCGGAGTACGTCGCAGTGACTTTCGCTGTGGTCGTCTGCGCCGCGTTGGCGTGGAAGACCGTGGCGCAACTGTCTCCTCCCGCGAGTTCACAGGTCGTTGGGCTGAAGAATCCGCCACCGGACGTCGCAAACTGAACCACCCCGGTCGGGCTCTGCCCCGACACCTCGGCCGTACACGTCGATGTAGCCCCGGAGGCCACGGTAGCAGGGGCGCACGAGACTGTCGTTGACGACTGGAATGTCCCGTTCACGACATCGATCTCGGTACTCCCTTCGCCGCCGAGGTTCTGGGCGTCGCCGGAGTAGGCCGCGACAATCTCGTGATGACCCGGAGAGTAATCCCAGTACTCGGCTTCGCAGCTGCCGTCAGACAAGACGCACGTGGTGGGATCAAAGGCATAGTCCTGGGAAGCGCTGCTCCACGCAATCGTTCCCGTAGGGTCCGTTCCGCTCACGGTGGCGGTGCAGGTGGTGAAGTTGTCCACATCGATTCTTGCGTCGTCACAGTGGACGGCGACTGTTGCCGGGAAAAGCGGGGAACTGTTGAGCTCGACGAAACCGGACCCCGAACTAGGGTCGTTGTTGCTGTCGCCATCATAAGCGGCGATGATCGTATCGTTTCCCGCGACAGAATCTGTGTAGGATACTACGCAGACCCCATAGTAGAGGACGCAAAGAGAGCCCTCAACGAACTCGCCGGTCGTCGCCGAGGTTGAGAATTGGACGTCCCCGGTCGGCGGATAGGTGGGCGAGCCAGTGACGATCGCGGCGCACTCAGTAACATTGTCGACCCACATCACATCGGGCTCGCACTCGAC
>JASHUP010000193.1 GCA_030039915.1 Thermoplasmata archaeon
GGTGAGCGATACAGAACTCGCGCAGCTGCAGGCGAGCTTCCGGCCGGCGCGCGCTCCTTCGGTCGCACCCGCCTCTCGACCTCGGCACCGCCTGCGCCCGGAACGCTACTCGGGACCCACTCGGGAGGAACTCGGAAGCCTAGGCGTTTGGTTGGACGTTCCGACGTCCCCGCCGATTCGGGTAGCCTCCGAGCCCCATCCCGCCACCTCGATTCATGCACTCGAGTCGGAGATATGGGTCTCCGAGACCACGGCCAGGTTGACGCTGGACTCGCCGGGGCATCGAACGGTCAAGGAGGGCGCCGGAGTGGCGAGCCGGACCGATCCATTCCTGGAACTGTTGGACGAGCTCGAAGCCGCACTTCAGAAGCGACCTCGTGCGTAGTGACCGGCCAAGTCCTCGGCAGTGGACTCAACGTTCGTGCGTTGTATCCTAGCCGAGCTGTTCATACGTCGAAGCGTAAGGCAGCAAGGTCGTGTACGCCGAGTCCACGAACGATTGAGAGACGACTCCGTCCGCCCACTCGAGTAGCTGGCTCCAGGACGTGCCGTTCGTGAAGGCGTTAGGGAACGCGCTCTGGAGGTCGGAGCGGCCATCGTACACCCACAGGAGCACGGCCCAGTACCCGAAGGGTGTGAGGGCGGAGCGACTCGAGTCCGCGAAGGTCCCGTTCAGAACCTCCCCAGCCCAGTTCACGAGCCCGGTGAACTCGGGGGCGCTTCCGTTGGCGTCCGGCCATGCCGAACGGAGATCCGTGCGCTCGTCGTAGACGGTCAGCAGTTCGTAGACCGCGCCGAACGGATGGAGCGTGCTTTCCGCGGAGTCGACGAACGATCCGTTCACGACGTGTCCCGCCCAGTCGATCAACGATTCGAACTCGGCCACACGTGCGAGCGCATTCGGGAAGGCGACCACGAGATCGCTCCGCTGCTCGTACACTCCGAGCAACGCGTAGGCGTACGACCAGGGGGCCAGCGTCTGGTTCGAGCTGTCGGCAATTCGCCCGCCGGCCACCTCGCTCGCCCAGGTCAGGAGGCGGGCGAACTCCGACCCGTTCGTGTAGGCCTCCGGGAACGCGCTGCGTAGGTCGGAGCGCTCGTTGTACAAACCCATGAGTGCGAAGTAATACCCGACGTCCGGCGCCGCAAGCTCCGGGAACGCGGTATCCGAGATCTCCCCCGAAACGACTTCCGAGGCCCATGTCGTGAGTTCCGCGAGCTCGCTGAGGTTCCCGCTGGCCGCCTCCGGGAAGGCCCCTTGTAGGTCCGGCCGGTTCTCGTACAGGTTCACGAGCTCGGCAAGGCCGTAGGTGGGCCAGGTGCCGGTCGTCGCCGACACACACGCCGAGGGCGGGCTTTGTCCGGTGGCGTTCCACGACGTGATGAACAGAGAGTACTGCGTATCGCTTGCAAGACTCCCCACGATGGCGGCGGACGACGGCCCGCCGGTGCCGATCCCCCACTCGGGCGTTCCCCAGGCCGTTCCCGGTGCCGAGGAGCACGTCGAGCCCGCGAAGACGTAGACGGTGTTGTTGCGGGTTCCCTGCGCCGCACTCGAACGCCATCCCAGGTCGATCCACGACGCGCCGACCGACTCGACGGTGAGGCCGCTCGGAGCCGGTGGGGTCATGGGGAGCGGCGTCGGCTCGAAGGGCGGAGCTGCCGGGGAGGTGTTCTGGTGGGCATACACGATGTTCGAGGCGTTGAGGTCGCCCGGTACCGAGGCATTGAAGTCGAGGAGGTAATCGACCGATGGACCGAACGAGCCTTCGTAGCAGGCGTTCGGACACGGAGCGTTCCCGAACGAGTGATTCGTCGCCGCCGTCGCGTTGTCCCATGGGTCGTAGAGGTACTGCTGACCGTCGAGGTACCAGCCCAGGACGAAATCCGACGTGTAGACGTACTGTTGTCCAAAGAAGAGCGTGGGATTCGTCGCCACCGTTCCCACGTAGAGCGGATGGCGGGCTTCCCCGGTGAGCGTGAGGAGGCCGTCGGGCGCGAACGGGAGGACGTAGGTCGTCACCTTCGCATCCTTGAAGGTACCGGCGGCAAACGCGAGCTCGTCCGCGCTCTCGTTGAATCCGATCCCGTTGACGAAGTTGAACGGCACCGAACTGTCGACCCGGAGCGTCTCGACGCCCACGAAGTGGATCCGGCCCTGGACGTCACAGTACGCGCTCAATTGCTCGACGTCATCGCCGGAAGCCCCGTCGGCCTCCACGTCGATGAGCACCTCCTTCTGCGGCATCCAGTAGACGTTGTTCGCCTCGAAGAAGCCGAGGGCACCGGCGACCCACGCCGTGTGGGTCGCGAGGTCGAAGGCGTCGATCGAGTCGTTCGAGGACAGCACGACCACCGTGTCGTTCCCAACGTAGATCGCTTGCTGGTTCACGGAATTGATGGGCGCCGCGTTCAGCCACGACGCCACGGTGCCGCTCGTCAGGTTGACGAGTTCGAGCGAGAAGTCGGGGCCCGCCGAGGTGACCGTGCCGAAGAAGAGGGCATCGTCGTACCCGTAGGTCACGGTGAACTCGTTGTCGACCATCGCGTTGTAGCCCCACGTGGCGTAGAGGGGTGTGATCGCGGCCACCGTCGTCACGGCCTGCGTGCTGAGATTGAAGTCGTCCAAGTTCGACGAGTTGTCGACGTAGTAGATCCCGACCGGTTGGCCGTCGTCGCTCGACAGGGTGGGGATCTGTTCGTCGAGGCCGTTGAGATTCTTGAGGTGGCCGAGGAGGCGATCGAATCCGGGCAGGTGGTAAGTGACCTCGTCGTATCCCGTCGCAACTGGGTCGGGTTCCGATAGACGGTCAGCCTCTCCGCCCGGGAGGCGCGTTGACGCGGATGATGTGGGCCGGGAATCCGCTGCCGGTCCTCCGCTCGGCTGAGCTCGGGTCGTGGGCTGACCGAGGGCAGAGGAAACTCCGGAGCCGCCCGGGCTCGCACGCCCTAGCCCGCCCGCGTGCGAAGAGAGCGGGGTCCACGCGGGAACCGTCAAGAGTGAGAGCGCGACCCCGAGGAGCAGGAGGCTCCCCCATCGGCTGCGGGTGCCCGCGGACAAAGCCCATCCCCACCCTCGGTAGGGGACATAGACTTTGGGTGCGGCCAACCGATCTGTCTGCGGTTAACGAGGTCGCAAGCCTCGTTGCACCGACTCTGAGCGGGATGGGGCGGGTCGGACGAGACGCGGATTCAAAGACTCTTATACACGGAGTTGAGTGGAGACCGCCTCACCGGAGGAAGGACGTTCGTGCCCGGCACAGAAGACCTGTTCACACCGGTTCACAAAGGCCTGCGCTCGATGCTGTATGCGCTCTCGGGCCGACTTCAGACCAACGATTTTGCCGACGTCTCGGCCACATCCGCCTTGGTCCGGGACCTCGAGAACGATTTCGCCGTCGCGCGGTCCGCAGGTTGTATCCTCTGCCTCTTCGCGACTCACGCCCACGAAGAGGAGACCGTCCTCTTTCCGGTCGCGGCGAAATTCGCCAATCGATTGGTGACCACGCTCATCGAGGAGCACCATGACCTTACGCGGCGCGAGTTGGCGATTTCGAAGTCCGCCCATGAGTTGCTCGCGCTCTCCTCGCCCAACGACCGCATCGACGCGGGAGGGCAACTCAACCAGATGGCGAACCAACTGTTCGCGACCTATATCGCGCACATGAACCGAGAGGAACTCGAGCTGGTTCCGCTAATGCGAGAGCACTTCACGGACGCGGAACAGGCCGCCATGCAGGGGACCATCATCGCCAAGTTCCCTCCCGATCGCCTCTTCGCGTTCCTCGGCTGGATGCTGCCCTCGTTGAACGTGACGGAACTCTCGCACCTGCTCGCCGTGGTGAAGGCGGGAGCGCCCCCATCGCTCATGAAGGCGGTTTCGGACCTGTGCTCGGAGAAGGTCGATCCGGCTCGGTGGGGAACCGTCAAACTTCGCGTCGGCCTTTAGGCCCCGACCTCACTTCGAGTCGGGTCGAAGGATCATCAGGGTCGACGTGGCGTGCGCGTACATCTTCCCGGCGCGGTCGGTCAAACGAGCGTCGGTGGTCGCGAT
>JASHUP010000194.1 GCA_030039915.1 Thermoplasmata archaeon
GTTCGGACCGAGGAGTTCTGGTGAGCTCCCCCGGCGCGCTTCGTGGACTTCCACCGGACTACGTCGCGAGCCATGCTCCCGGCCCCGACGGGTCGATCCGCATTACCACGAGGTATCCCGACCTTTTCCCTGTCATGGGCTTCGCCGACGACGGGGACCTCCGCCGGCGTCTTCTCTTTGAGTTCATGAACGTCGCCTATCCGGAGAACCTCCCGGTGCTCCAGCGACTGCTCCTCGATCGCCGCGAGCTCGCGTCGCGACTGGGGTACTCGGATTACGCTCGCTTCGCGCTCGAGGACAAGATGGCCGAGCGTCCCGAGGTCGTTTCCGCGTTTCTGGACCGGGTCGCAACACTCCTTCAGGGCCCGTCCAAAAAGGAGCTCGCCCGTTTCCTCGCCCGGAAGAAGAAGGCGGAGCCCGAGGCGACCGAGCTCGCGGACTGGGACGGTCGCCTGTGGCCCCCCGGATATTACGCCATGAAGATCCGCCAGGAGGAGTACGGAGTGGACCTCCGTCGGTTGCGGGAGTATCTTCCGTACGGCGCGGTCCGAGACGGCTTGTTCTCGCTCTGTCGCGAGCTCTTCCGCCTCGAGTTCGTACCCGCACCTGGCGCCGAGGTCTGGCATCCGACGGTCGAGGCGTTCGACGTTCGCCGGGACGGGGTCCCGATCGGCCGTTGCTTCTTCGACCTCGTTCCTCGACCCGGGAAATTCAACCACGCCGCGCACTTCGACATCCGCACCGGAACGGCCCGGGGAGCCCTCCCGCAGGGAGCGCTCGTTTGCAACTTCTTCGACGGAACGACTCCGCCGCGAGAAGCTCGGATGGAATACAGTCAAGTCATCACCTTCTTCCATGAGTTTGGCCACCTCATTCACCACCTCCTGTCGGGGGACCGCCGATGGCTCTACACGACGATGGGGTTCCTCGAATGGGATTTCATTGAGGTGCCCTCGCAGCTGTTCGAGGAGTGGGCGAGGGACCCTGCCACGCTCGCCCGGTTCGCCCGGAATCCCGACACGGATGAGCCGATCCCCGCTTCGCTGGTGGCCCGCCTACGAGAGGCGGAGGCGGTCGGCCGAGCGTCGGCGTTCCTGCGCCAGGTCGCGCTCGCGGCCGTCTCGCTCGAGGTCCATCTCCGCGATCCGACGGGACTCGACCCTGCCCTGGTGCAGCGGGAGACCTACGAGCGGTTCGCGGACCTCGCGCTGAATCCCGATTACCACCCGATCGCAAGCTTCGGGCACCTCACCGGCTACTCCGCGTTCTACTACACCTATCTCTGGTCCGCCGTGATCGCCCGGGACCTCTTGACCCCGTTCTACGCGAAGGGCTCGCTCACCGACCCCGACATCGCGGCCCGGTACGCGACCGAAGTCCTCGCCCCCGGGGGAAGCCGAACCGCGGGAGACCTTGTCCGGCGATTCCTGGGCCGACCGTATTCGTTCGACGCGTTCGAGCGCTGGGTGCTCTCCGGTGTAAGCACGTCGTGACCGGTTCGACCGGCGACCCGCCAGGGATCTGCGGTCAGGGCTCGTCCGACTTCTTCGGAGCGGACGCTTTCGCGACGGCATGGCGTGCGAGGTAGCTCCGTCCGAGCGCGTAGCCGATCCCGGCCCCGATGAGTCCGCCCACGATCGCCCCGATCAGCAGGTACTCGATGGCCGGAAGGAAGTCGCTGAGGTCGATGTACGAGATCTGCTGGAGGAAGATCACGATGACGATCCCGAGCACAACCCCGCAGGAAGTTCCGTGGGAAGTGGCGCTCACGAGCTGCCTCCCGATGCCGGAGGCGTCTCCTCAGGCGGAGGAGTCGAGCTGGGCGGCTCGCCCGGGGCGGACGATGGAGCACCACCTTCGGAAGGCGCTCCCTCGCCGGTGTCCGTCGAAGGGGTCGACGGCGGCGGAGTCTCGGGCTTCCGCCCCAACATGGCGTACCGGCCCGAGCGCATCAGGGCGTAGACTTCGTAGATCATCAGGATGAGCAGCACGATCGGGATGGCGGCCACAAATCCATAGAGGGCGTTCGCCCGGACGTAGAAGTTCTCGCTGAACAGCGTCGTGCTGTTCACGGCGATGAAGCTCGCCGTGATCTTGTAGATCCCTTCGAGAACGAAGGCGAGCGAGAGCGGCGTCCAGGTGAGCGGGATGTGACCGGTCAGGTTGGCCATCGGGGCGGAGGCGGTCACGGTGCGGGTCGTCACGGCGAACCCGAAGTAGAACATCTGCAGCTGGACCATGCTGATGGTCACCGGGGTGGTGACCGTCCAGTTGAACCATACGGTCGCAGATTGGGTGAAGTCGATCGACAGGGCGGACGAAACCGAGGACGCCGTGGTCACATCGGCGCTGTTCCACGTCACCGTATACCCGTCGGCCGCGGCCGATCTCGAGACCGCCGCCGACGGAGCGGATGCAGCGGCGAACGACGGAACATTCAGCAACAGGGCCGTCGCGACGAACACAAGGACAATGCCGGTGGTCCAAAATCTTCCGCGTCGCGCTCTTGCCGAACGCATGGGCTCGGCACGGAGGGGGCGAGATATGAACCTTCGGTTGCGTCCGGATCGGGTTCTCGGCGGAGCTTCCCGATCAGCTCGGCTCGCCGCTCGCCCCGAACGTTCCTCGGAAGCGTTCGATGTCGGCCGGCTTCATGAGCGCCGGCGCGAGGAACACCCAGACCCGAGCGTCGTTCTCGCGGGCGAGGCGATCGAACTCCACCAGCCCGGTGAGGACGGCATCCGACCCGTGGAGCCGGACAAGATACTCGATCCCTTCAAGGAAGAACGCGGTGACGCGCTCTTCGAACAATTTGCGGCAGAGGAACGCGAACACCCCGTCCAGGTCGGAGGGCCGGAGCGCCGGGCCCCGACCGATGTTGGTCAGCCAGATCACCTCGATCGGTCTCGATCCGACCCGCGCGCGAATGCGCTCCGGAGACTCTCGAACGACGCAGACTCCGTGGTGTCCCGCGGCCGCAGATTCGAGGAAACCGTTGAGCGCCGTCACGATGGAATCCCCGACCGCGAGCTCCACCCCGGAGGGAGGCACGGGCGGAAGGGGTTCGGGCTGAGCCGGAACGAACGCCGGGACGGCGGCCGTCGGCCGGAAGAGCGGCATCACGGGCGGAACCGGCGCGCGTCGAGCCGCCTCGCCCTCCGGGGAGTCGCCGGGGGCGGGCGCCGGCGGGATGACCGCCGGCGGAGGGGCGGAGAAAGCGGGTTCCGTCGGCGCAGTCTCCGGCGGAGCGGGCGTCGCCGAGTCGCTGACCTCCCCCGCCGGAGCGGGCGCGACCGCCAACGACTCGGCTGCCCCTATAGGGGCCTCCGTTCGCTCGACCGGCGGTCCACCCGCAGTGCCAGAATCCTCCGGGCCCGACGGCGCGACCGGGAGATCGGTTGGTGGTTCCAAAGGTTCGGGTGGAATGTTCGCGGACGAATGGGGCGTCGCCGCCTCCTCATCGGGGAGCTCTGGCGGTTGCGGCAGTAGCGCTTCGGGGTTTGAGTCGGCACGAACGAGGGACAGCGGGGGCTCCGCCGGCAGATCAACCGGGGCGGCGGGTTCGGCCAATTCGACTTCCACCTCTGGAGGGGCTGCGACCTCGAAGTTCGGAGTGGGAGGCTCGAGGACGGTGG
>JASHUP010000195.1 GCA_030039915.1 Thermoplasmata archaeon
TCCTCGGCATCGCGGTTCTGATCGTCTACGCGATCCAGATCGGTCCGCTCACGAGCCCCGGCGCCGAGGAGTCGTTCGGGTTCGCCCTCGCCGTGATGTTCCTCATGGCCGGGGTGGTCTTCCACATGCTCGACCTCACCTACCGAGCCTGGCCGCTCGGCCGGCGCTTCACGCCGGCCTGGCCCGGCTACGTCACGGTCGAGGGAGAAATCCGGTTCTTCAAGATCCTGATCGTCGTGATCGCGGCCGCGGCGATCGCGTACGTACTAGGGGGACTTATCGCGTGACGACCCGGGGGTGTCCGTGGTCGACCTGACCCAGCCGATCCTGATCATTTCGATCGTCGTC
The DNA here is from genome assembly GCA_030039915.1 of Thermoplasmata archaeon. Next base: position 349 of record JASHUP010000195.1, read on the forward strand.
GGTCTCTCGACGTTCCTGTTGTGGGCGTTCAGCTACCACGGGCCCTGGCTCGTCCGCACGATCAAGAAGTGGCTCTTCACGACCGACCACAAACGGATCGGCCTCATGTACATCACCGCCGGATTTGTCTTCTTCTTCATCGGCGGCATCTACGCGAGCCTCATCCGAACCGACCTCGGGTTCGTCCAGGGCTTGGGCCTGAACCCCGAGACGACGCTCGGGATCACGCCGGACGTCTACTCGACCCTGTTCACGATGCACGGGGTCCTGATGGTGTTCATGTTCGTCATCCCCGTCCTCGCCGGATTCGGCAACTACCTCGTGCCGTCGATGATCGGCGCGCGCGAGATGGCGATGCCGCGCATCAACGCGATCGCGTTCTGGCTGATCCCGCCCGCCGGGGTCATCCTCATCCTGTCGAACGCGAACGTCGGCTGGACCGGCTACGTCCCGCTCTCGGTCCAGGCGCCCGGCATCGGGGTCGACCTGTGGATCCTCGGCCTGCACGTTCTCACGGTCTCTTCGATGCTCGGGGCGATCAATTTCCTCGTCACGATCCTGAAGCACCGCGCGCCCGGCGTCCACTACTGGAACATGCCGCTCTTCGTCTGGGCGACCCTGATCAACTCGGTCCTGCTCATCTTCGCCCTCCCGTCGCTCTCGATCGGCCTCACGATGATCCTCTCCGACCGGAACTTCGGGACGCATCTCCTCGCGACGACGAACGGCACGCCGCTCGGCGGGGCGCTCCTCTACCAGAACGTCTTCTGGTTCTTCGCGCACCCCGAGGTCTACATCATGGTCCTGCCGGCGTTCGGGCTCATCTCGACCATCATCCCGAAGCTCGCGCGCAAGGACATCTTCGGCTACGGGGCCATGGCGATCGCGCTCGGCGCGTTCGCGGTGCTCTCCTTCGCCGTCTGGGAACACCACATGTTCGTCACGGGGATCTCGACGAACGTCCGGTTCGTCTTCATGCTCGCCACGATGGCGATCGCGGTCCCGTCGGCGGTGAAGACGTTCAACTGGGTCGCGACGCTCTGGGGCGGGCGGATCTGGATGGCGCTTCCGATGTGGTTCTGCGTCGCGTTCATCACCGGGTTCGTGATCGGCGGGCTCTCCGGCCTCATGCTGGCCTCGATCCCGGTCGACTACCTCTACCACGGGACGTACTTCGTCGTCGCCCACTTCCACTACGTCATCCTCGGCGGGACGCTGATGGCGGTGTTCGCGGGGGTCTACTTCTATTTCCCGATCATCACTCGCCGCTGGTACAACCAGCGTCTCGGGCAGATCCACTTCGTGCTCACGTACGTCGGGATCAACCTTCTCCTCTTCCCGATGTTCCTCCTCGGCGCGGAGGGGATGCCCCGCCGGGTGTACGAATACCTCTGGTCCGGGAACTTCCAGTTCTTGAACTTCCTCTCGAGCGTCGGCGCGCTCATCATCGGTCTCGGTCAGCTCGTCTTCGCCTACAACATGGTCTACAGTTACTTCGCGGGCGAACCCGTGACGACCGCCGACCCGTGGGGCGAGGAGCTCGCGGTGAAGATGACCGGCCCGGTGCGGGTGCCGAGTCCGGTCCGGGTCCCGACCCCGTTGCCGACCGCGACCCCCGCGGAGAGCCCGTAGGGAGGGGACGATGCGCGGTCACGACCTCTTCCGCTACGCTGCGATCGTCGCGTGCGTCCTCTGCTACACCACGATCCTGCTCGGGGGGAACGTCATGGCGAGCGGCAACGGCCTTGCCTGCCCGGATTGGCCGTCGTGCTTCGGGAACGGAAACTACCTTCCGGCCCTCACGGGCGGAGTTTTCGCCGAGTGGTCCCACCGGGTGAGCGCCTTCTTCCTCTCGAGCGCGATCCTCGTCCTCGCGATCGCGGGCCTCCTCTACGAGCGCCAACGCAAGTCCCTGCTCCGGATCTCGCTCGCCGCCCTCGGTCTGGTCGTCACCGAAGCGCTGCTCGGGGGGCTCGTGATCGAGTCGGCCCTCAGTCCGATGATCGTCCTCGCCCATCTCGGCCTCGCGACCGCGCTCTTCGGCCTCCTGCTGATCCTCGTCGTCCTCTCGAACCTCCGAGAGATCCCGCGCCGATGGCTCGAGTGGGCTCGCCGGGCGGCGGAGGAGCGTGTCCCCTCGTCGGCGACGCCGACGGCGAGTGACGTCCCCCCGCCGGTCCCGCACGCTCCGTTCGGCCCGGCGCGGGGAGGCTAGGCGCGGGCGATGCTCGGCCAGCCGGTGGTGGGGTTCTCCCGGTCCGAGAGCACGAACGCCTCCGCGATCGCCCGCCCGCTCGGTCTCGCGGACTACTTGCCGCTCGCGAAGCCGGGCATCACGGCCCTCATCACGCTGGTCGCGGTGGCCGGCTTCCTGCTCGCCGACCCGCTCTCGGTGAACCTCGCCCGGTTGGGCCTGCTGGTCGCCACGGGCGCGTCGGCGTCGGCCGGCGCCGCGATGCTGAACCACTACATCGACCGGGACATCGACCGCCGGATGAAGCGAACCCGGGGGCGACCGCTCGCGGACGAACGGGTCGTCTCGGGCTCGAACGTCGCGATCGTCGGACTCGTGCTCCTCGGCGGTGGCATCGTGGCCGCCGCGCTCGTCCTGAACCCCCTCACCGGCTTCTCGATCCTCCTCGGCGGGCTCACCTACGTCGTCGTCTACACCCTCTGGCTGAAACGCCGGTCCAACTGGAACATCGTCATCGGGGGGTTCGCCGGCAGCGCCCCCGCGCTCGCCGGCAGCGCCGCCGCCCTCGGCACCTGGACCCCGGGAGTCCTCGCGTTCGCGCTGCTGGTCTTTCTCTGGACGCCTCCCCACTTCTGGAGCCTCGCCCTCCTCCTGAAGGAGGACTTCGCCCGCGCGAACCTCCCGATGCTCCCGCGCATGGGCGATGTCGCGTACTCCGGGAAGGTGGTGGTCGTCTCCGCGGCCCTGCTCGTCCCGGCGACGTTGCTCGTGGGGTGGACCGGCGCCGTGACCTGGCCGGTCCTCCTCCTCCTCGCCGTCCTCGGTCTGGTCTTCGTCGCCGTCACGGCTCCGCTGTGGAGGTCGGTCACGCCCCGCAACGCGCGACGTGGGTTCGTCTTCTCCGGCCCCTATCTGCTCTTCGTGATCCTCGCGATCGCCGCGAACGTCGCGCTCGTTCGGGCCGGATTCGGAGGCGGGTTCTGACTCCGACCCGTTCCGTCCGCTCGCTGACCTTATCTCGGGGACCGCGCATATCTTGCGAGATGTCCGAATCCGACCGGGTCGGATCGACCCCCGAGCGCCAGCGCGACGCCGAGAACGTGCTGAAACGGCTCGGATACGCGAAGGTGTCGAACCCGCGACGCGGGCCGGCGGGCGAGCCGTCGTTCTGGGTCCAGGAGGCCGGCGTGCCCCGGCGAACGTTCCCGGTCTACGTTCCTCCCGGGGAGCCCTCCGCCGTAGAAGCGGGCATCGAACAGTGGGTCACGGGGGTCCGCAGCGCGCGCCCCGCCCAACGGCGGGCGATCTTCGTCGTCCCGACGGACGAAACCGCCGAGGAGGCCTGGCGCCGGTTCTCCCGGACCGCGGGCCGCTCGGCGATCGACCACGAGGTCTCGATCCTCGTCGTGCCTCCGGCCGGCGCTCCGAGCCGGGACGCGCACTTCCACCTGCGGGTCGCGGAGCCCAAGGAGATCCTTCAGATCGCGACGGGCATCGTCGTGGGGCTCTTCCGACGCGCTGCAGCGGGAGACGGCGGAAACCAGATCGACTTCGAGGAGCTGCTCGCGCTGCTCACGTCGCGCTTCGGGATCGACGTGCAGCGCTCGCTCGGCGTGCGCTCCGACGAGGACGCCCTCTTCATTCTCTACCAGCTCGCGATGCGCGACTCCTACGCGCCGGGCGAGCCCGGGACGAACCTCCACCTGCTCGTGCTCAAGCCGACCGGGCCGGCCGCCCGGCTCCCGTGGTTCGCGGCCTAGCGTCCGGCGTCGAACCGAGAGATTAAGAAGGCCGCCCCGGTCCCTCCGCCGAACGATGGCCGAAGGGGAGCCGTACCGAACCCCCTACACCCCCTACCCGGGGGGATCCACCCCGCCCGCCCGGACGTCCCCCGAGGAAGGGAAACGCGAGCTGTGGTCGTTCTTCTTCCTCGCCCTCCTCAACACCGCCATCATCGCGACCGGCGGCATCGTGACGTGGCTCGTCGTCCACTAAGCCCGTCGCCCGTTCCCGGGCAAACCATTATCTAACTCGGCCGGGTCGATGCGCCACCGGCGTGGCGTGGGGCCGTGGGGTAGCTTGGACCATCCTTCTTGCTTGGGGTGCAAGAGACTCCGATTCAAATTCGGACGGCCCCACCGGCCCGCGCCGGGCGCCGCGGCTTCATGTAGAAGCGCCCGCTCCGTCCGGCTCGATGGCGCGGCGGTTCGTGGACCAGCGCCGGCGGGACCCGTACTATCGGGCGGCCCAGCGCGAAGGACTGCGCTCGCGCGCCGCCTTCAAGCTCGCCTACCTCGATGACCGATTCCATCTGTTGCGCCGGGGGAGTCGCGTGCTCGACCTCGGCGGAGCCCCCGGAGGGTGGTCGGTGGTCGCCCTCGAGCGCGTCGGTCCGTCGGGGAGCGTGGTGGCGGTCGACCCCCGACCGATCGCTCCCGCCGTCGGGCTGCGCGTGGTGCGGGGGCGGGTCGGCGACCCCGGCCTCGTGGGCCGCTTGGGGGAACGGCCGTTCGATGCCGTGCTCTCGGACATGTCTCCGTCGATCAGCGGCGCGTATGCGACCGACCACGCCCGTTCGGTCGAACTCGTGCGTTCCGCCGCGTCACTCGCGGTCGGCGTCCTCGCCCCGCGGGGATCGTTCGTCGCGAAAGTGTTCGCCGGCGACATGCTCGACGACCTCGTCCGCGCGCTCGAGCCGCACTTTGCGACGGTCGTCCGCACGAAGCCTCCGGCGTCGCGGGCGCCTTCGTCCGAGCTCTACGTGGTCGCCCGCGGATTCCGCCGGAGATCACCGTCCGAGGAGGCGGCGTCCGCCGAAGCGGGGGCTTCCCCGGCTTCCGATATATAGGACCGTCGGTTAGCGCGTTTCCCCGATTTTGAGGCCTGGTTATTCGTGATCCGTTTCGGACCCGCGGGGATCCCTCTCTCTTGCAAGGGGCGTACGCTCCGGGACGGGATCGCCGACGTCCACCATCTCGG
>JASHUP010000196.1 GCA_030039915.1 Thermoplasmata archaeon
TCGGCGACCGGCGGGACGCCCGGCGGCGCCGTCGGGCGCACAATGCGCAGGTCGAACTCGAGGGACTCGAGCTCCTCGGGGAGCGGGCCGGGGCCCGACTCCACCGCGCGAAGGAGAGCGACGGTCGGGTCGCGGAGCTTCGCGAGGTGCTCCCGGGTGGCCGCGGGTAGGACCCACACGCTTCCGTCCGGACCGACACCGGCCGAAACCAATCCGACGTAGGTGAGTCGACGTTCCCGCGCGGCCGCGACGACCCGGTCGACCGCTGCGGGATTCGCCTCGGCCGGCAAGTGTGTATGCAGGTCGCCCCGCAGGTCGCTTTCCCCGACGAGCGAGGGGAGTGTGCCGCGGGCCGCCGCGTCGATCTCTCCCCAATCCTCGCGCAATTCGGGGGGGATCCAGGCGAGGCCGAGGGCGGCGTAGACGTCCTCCTCGGTCGCCCCCGCGACCCGGTCCTCCCCTCGGAAGACACCGTACTCGTTGACCTTGAGCCCGCGGTCACGGGCGAGCGAGCGCAGACGGACGTTGTGGTCCTTCGAGCCGGTGAAGTACAGCAGCGCGGCCCCGAACGCGCCCGGCTCCACGACGCGCAGGTCGACCTGCAGCCCTCCTTTCAGGAGCACCGTCTCCTTGGTGTCGCCCCGCATCTTCACCTCGCCGACGAGCGGGTGCGCGGTGAACGCGTCGAACGCCCGCGCCGGCTCTCGCGAAGTCACGAGGATGTCGAGGTCGCCGACCGTTTCGCGCGCGCGCCGGAAGCTGCCCGCGACCTCGACCCGGTCGGCCCGGTTGTTCTCCCGGAGGCTCCGCGCGAGCGCCTGCGCGATCGGGTACACTGCCTCGATCGGACGGCGGGCGCCGGCGTCGGGCTGGGCGGCGTTGAGGGCGGTACGAATCTGATCGATCTTCTTCTCGCCGAACCCCTTGACCCCCTCGAGTCGGCCGGCGGCGATGGCATCCTTGAGCTCGTTCGGCCCCTCGACGCCGAGTTCGACCCAGAACCGCCGGGCGGTCTTGGGGCCGAGACCGGGAAGGCGCATGAACTCGACCACGCCGGGCGGGATCTCGCGTTTCAACCGGTCGTAGTAGCCGATCGACCCCGTCCTCAGGTACTCCTCGATCTTTTCCGCGATCGCCTCCCCGACGCCCGGGATCGCCCGGAGTTCGCCGCGCGCGGCGACCGCGCCCAGGTCCTCCGTGAGGCTGTCGATCGAGCGCGCCGCACGCCGGTACGCTTCGGGTTTGAACTTCTCGCCGAGCAGGTCGAGGAGATCGGCGATCGACCGGAAGATCTCCGCCGCTTCCGTGTTGGACGTCATCGCCCCCGCCGTTGCCCGGCCGTACCTTCGTTCACGGGGAGACTCCCGCGCCAAGGTCGAGCCAGATGCGGTGCCCGGCCGGGCGGAATCCCAATTCGCCGTAGAGACGGCGAGCTTCCGAGCGGTCCTCGCGGACGTAGAGGCCGACCCGAGCGTGATGCTCGTGCGCGCTCGCGAGAGCGGAGCGCAGGAGGTCTCGTCCCACGCCCCGGCCGCGAGCGCTCGGGTCGACATAGACCCCTCCGAGGAGCCAGATACCGGGGAGGCGGACCGCCGCCCGGGCCGCTCCGACCAGGTTCCCCTGCTCGAACGCGCCCCAGATCCACTCGACGCCCGGGTCGAGGCTCGGGTATTCGCCGGCGACCGGGTCCGTCTGGCGACGCGCGAAGTCGGCGAGCGCGGGCTGGTCCGGGCGCGCGAGACGACGAATCTCGAACGCTGGGGTCGCGGCCGGGAGCGGGCTCTGGGCGGGGACCGGCTCGTGGACCAGGAGGAGGATTCCGAGCGGTCGGGCCGGGCCGCGGGCGGCCACCACCGCGTCCTGGAACATTTCCGGTACGACCGCGGCGAGCGGTCGCGGCGGAAGCGCGTCGGCGAGGATGCGGGCGCGCGGGTCCGACCCGACCCAGTGGACAACGGTGGCGATCGGATGACCAAGCCAGAGCAGCAAGTAACCGACCGTCTGGTCGCCGTCGACGGCGGAGACGAACCGGACCCGGTAGGGGAGCTGTTCGAGGTCCCAGCGCGCGTAGGCGTGGCCGAACGGGTCCTGGGAGAACGCTCGTTCGAGCCACTCTCGGTCGATCGTCGGTCGGAGCTCCATTCCGCGGCTCCGGAACTCGGAACCGTCGAACCTAGTTAGGAATGCTGTCGCCGTTTCGGCGGCGCGAAGGGTAAATGCCACGGTCGGGTCCTCTCGGGCGTGCGGGCCCACCGTCCGACGGCCGAGTTCCCCCAGCACCTGGAGGCGCTCTACGCCCGATTCCCGTTCGACCGGTCGCTCGCGGACGACCCGATCTCGGAAGTCCGACCGCTCGCCCGGGACGCGAAACGGGCCGAGGTCGCGGGGATCTTCGCCGCGACCCTAGCGATCGGAAACACCACTGCGATCCGCGGAGCGATCGCTCGACTGGCGGCGTTGGCCGACGGCGACGTCGGTTGGTTGGTGGCCCCCGGCCACGCCCGCGAACGTCGCCGCCGCCTCGCCTCGTTCCGTCACCGATGGATTCGCGGCGATCAGCTCGACCATCTGGCCCGCGTGCTCGAACGGTACTACGCGCACCATCGCTCGCTCGAGTCGGCGTTCCTCGACGGCCTCCGGGCCGGAGGGTTCGCGGGCGGCCTGGACGCGCTCGCTCGGGTGCTCCGCGGCGACGCGGCCGGGGTCGGCCGCGCTCCGAGCGGGTACCGAGCGCTCTTCCCGAGCCCCTACGACGCGTCCGCGAGCCCGTGCAAGCGGCTCACGCTGTTCGTGCGGTGGATGGTCCGGGACCGCTACCCGGACCTCGGGCTCTGGCGCGAGGTGCCGACGGGGGAGCTTCGCATTCCCCTCGACCACCACGTCCACTGGATCGCCTACCACCTCGGGCTCACGGCCCGTCAGACCCGCTCCTGGTCGGCGGTCGAGGAGGTCACCGAGGCGCTCCGCCGGGTCGACCCGATCGACCCCACGAAGTTCGATTTCGTCCTCTGCCACACGGGGGTCTCGGGCGACTGCCCGAAGGAGCGCGACCTGAGCGTCTGCGCCCCGTGCGCGGTCCGCCCCGACTGCCTGCTCTGGCGACGACGGGGGGCCGCGTGACGGCCCACCCCGGCGCCGTCCCCGTCGACCCTGGCCTGCTCGAGCGGTTCCGCCGGGCCGGCAAGGAGATTCGGTGGCGCGCCGCCCCGAGCCGCCCGGGCACGAAGCGCGGCCAGAGCGACCGGGTCGCTCACCTGCACGACGAGGACGCTCGGGTCGAGACGTGGGGGACCTCTCGGCGGGGCGGCGTCATCGTCGAATCGGGGCCGGTCGGCGCCCTCGCGCTCCTCCTCGAGATCGACCGTCGGGGTCCGCCCGCGGCGCTCGGCGCGCAGGAGGCCGGCCGGGACGATGCGTTCCCGTTCGGGTCGATCGTCGCCACGTGGGGAACGGAGGCCGTCACGGTCGACTCGCGGCCCCGGCTCGAGGACCTGGTCGAGCTCGCGCGCTACGCCCTCGCGTAGGGCGCGAAATAGTTATATTATCTAATTATTCCGAGTCCTAATAGTTAGGAACCCTCATGGTAGCTGCGCTGTCCGTGCTCGAGCGTCGAACCGAGAGCCCCGCGATCCTCCGGCTCATCGACCTCGTCCACGAAGTGCTGAAGTCGTCGCTCCGACAGCTCCACCCGACCCTCGCGAAGGAAGGGATCACGCTCGGGCAGTTCTGGGCGATCCACACCGTCTCGAGCCTGCAGGCCGCGTCGGTGAGCACGGTCGCCCGGTACCTCGGGGTCTCCGCCCCCACGGTCTGCTCCAACATCGACCAGCTCGAAGCGGCCGGCCTGGTGCGCCGCGACCGCTCGGAGCGCGACCGCCGCTCGGTCGAACTCTCGCTCACGGCGCGCGGACGCAAGGTGGAGGCGCGGGTCTGGAGCGAGATCGGCCGGGTGATGAGCGAGGCCGGTCGGGGCCTCCCCGAGGCCGATCTCGCGGCCTCCGTCCGGGTCTTCGAGCAGGTCGCGCGCCGTCTCGAACCCGGCGGGCACGGGCCCCGGGGGGTTCCGTGAGCGCTTCGGTCTCGAACTCCAGTGGCGCGCTCACCGCGGCGGGAACGCCGTACAACCCGAAGGCCGCCCGGGGGGCGATCATCGTGCTCGCGGTGATGGCGCTCATGGTGACCTACGTCGAGACGATGGTCCTGCCGGCGTTCTCGGCGTTCATCAAGTTCTTCGACAACGCCCCGACCTCGACGGTCGTCTGGATCGTCTCGGCGTACCTGTTGGTCGGCACCGTCGCGACCCCGATCTTCGGAAAGCTCGGCGACAAGTACGGCAAGAAGCGGATGATCCTGCTCGTCATGACGCTCTACGCGATCGCGGTGAGCGTCGCCGGGTTCACGCCGAACATCGGAACGGCGCTCGGGGTCTCGACCGCGAACCAGATCTACATCCTGATCGGCGTCCGGGCCTTCCAGGGACTCGGCATGGGCATGTTCCCGCTCGCGTTCGCGATGCTCCCCGAGGTGTTTCCGGCGGCGCGGGTCGGGCAGGCCCAGGGGATCGTCTCGGGGATGTTCGCGGCCGGCGCCGCGCTCGGGCTCGTGGGCGGCGGCTACATCGCCTTCCAGTACGGCTGGCAGCTCACCTACCACACCGTCACGCCGATCGCCATCCTCCTCGTGATCCTCGCGTACTTCTCGCTCTCCGAGTCCCCGCACCTCTCCCCGAAGCCGATCGACATCCCCGGGATCGGATCGCTCGGCTTCTCCCTCGCGATGCTGATGTTCGGGATCACCGAAGGGACCTACTGGGGCTGGACGAGCTTCTCGTCCGTCTCCTTCTTCGGCATTCCGTGGGGCGTGCCCGAGTTCTTCCTGATCGCGCTCGCCGGCATCGCCTTCTTCCTCTACTGGGAACCGCGGGCGCCGACCCCGGTCGTGTCGTTCCAGGCGCTCAAGGAGCGGAACATCTGGATCTCGAACGTCAATGCGGTACTGGTCGGGCTCGCGATGTTCCTCATCTTCGTCGGGCTCACGATCCT